>JABDBR010000026.1 GCA_013288545.1 Nitrososphaerota archaeon
TGCAAGATTGACTCTGCTAGAAGATATGGAATAACACGAAATCATTCCAGCACTCATGTGCTAAATGCATCGGCAAGAAATACTTTAGGTTCATGGATATGGCAACATTCTGCTTTCAAGGATGCAGAGTATGCAAGACTTGACATCACTCATCATTCAAACCTTACAGAGGAAGAAATAACAAAGATAGAAGATCTTGCAAACACCACCATAAGAAAAGACATTCCAATTTTAATCAACCAATTTGAAAGAGGCGATGCAGAACAAGAATATGGTTTTAGAATTTATCAGGGAGGAGTAGTTCCAGTAAAACTAGTAAGAATTGTAAACATAGAAGGATTCGATGTAGAAGCCTGTGGTGGAACACACGTACAAAAAACTGGTGAGATAGGATTGATTAAGATCACAAAAGCCGAGAGGATTCAAGATGGAGTAGTTAGGCTAGAATTTGTTTCTGGTGAGTCTGCACTAAAGTACACCCAAACCCAAGACAAGAGGATCTCACAGATTGTAAAATCCCTTGGTTCAAGCAAAGAAAAGATGTTAGAGTCATTTGAACATGTGGTAAAAGATTCTGATGATACAAAAAGAAGGTTAAAACATTTAATCAAGAGAATATCAGAGGCGTCTGCAAGAGATGCAATATCCCAGGCAAAAAATCTCGGTAAAGTGAAACTGTACTCCACAGTAGAAGAAGAACTTGATGAAGAATTCCACATATCAGTAGGAGAGATAGCAACCAAGCTTGACAAGTCCTTGATCTATTGCGTGTTGATAGTAAAAAATGAAAATATCAAAATAATATCATTTGTAGGTGTTGATGCCACCTCTACCAAGAAAGCAGGAGATCTGGTAAAAGACGTATCCAAAGTTCTGGGCGGTTCAGGAGGTGGAAAGGATACATTTGGTCAGGGAGGAGGAAAAGACCCATCAAAGATAAAAGATGCTTTATTGGCCATAGAAAAATCAATAGTGGGAGAACGATAGTAAATGGAATGGATGGCACTTGAAGAAAAGTGGAGACGCAAGTGGGAAGAAGAAAAATATTTTGAGGCTGATCCAAATTCCAACAAGAAATTCTTTGTCACAGTAGCATACCCATATCCTAACTCTCCTCAACATGTAGGACATGGAAGAACGTACACGTTAGCAGATGTTCATGCAAGATTCATGCGCATGTTAGGTTACAATGTATTATTTCCCATGGGATTCCATTATACCGGGACACCAATTTTGGGCATGGCTCGAAGAGTTCAAGATAACGACAAAAAGTTACTTGAAACATTTCGTACACTATACAAGGTTCCAGATGATAAGATAAGAGAGTTCGTAGAGCCAATAAAGATTGCAGATTATTTCCATCAAGAGATAAAGGCTGGAATGATTGAGATGGGATATTCAATAGACTGGCGAAGAGAGTTTACTACAATAGATCCAGTATATAGCAAATTCATTGAGTGGCAATTTGGAAAACTAAAAGAAAAAAATCTCATAATTCAGGGTACTCATCCAGTAGGATGGTGTCCAAAGGATCAAAATCCAGTATCACAGCATGACACACAAGGAGATGTAGAACCAAGCTTTACAGAATATACAATAATTAAATTCAAGTATGACAAGTACATCATTCCTACTGCAACATTACGACCTGAAACTATTTTTGGTGTAACAAACATTTGGATAAATCCAGAATTTGTTTATGAGATAGTCCAAGTCAACAATGAAACATGGATAGTAACTAGTGAATGTGCAAGAAAATTAGAGTTTCACAATAAAACAATAACACGATTAGATAAGATAACTGGCAAAGAACTAGTAGGCAAGAAAGTTCAAGTTCCTGAAAGAAATGATGAGGTTTTAATTTTACCAGCAAGTTTTGTCAAAAGTGAAAACGGTACCGGCATAGTAATGTCTGTTCCAGCACATGCTCCTTTTGATTATCAAGCATTAGAAGATCTCAAAAAAGAGATTACAAAATATCCTGGCCTAACTGAGATTCAGAATGTAAAGGCCATACCAATAATTGAGACAGAGGGTTACAGTCAGATTCCAGCATTAGATGCAATAACCAAGTTTCAGATTGAAAATCAAAACAGCTCAAAACTAGAGGAAGCTACCAAAGAAATATACTCAAAAGAATTCTATGGTGGCAGACTAAAACAGAATACAGGAAAATTTGCAAACAAGACAGTTTCAGAAGCAAAAGATGAAGTAAAAAAATGGATGCTCCAAGGTGGAAACGCTGACATTTTGTACGAACTAAATGAAACTCCCATAAGATGCAGATGCGGTGCAGAATGTGTAGTAAAGATCCTAAGCAACCAGTGGTTTCTCAACTATTCAGATCCTGAGTGGAAAACAAAAGTACATGCATGGATAAATGAAATGAAGATTCTTCCAGAGGAAATTAGAAATGAATTCAATAATGTTGTGGATTGGCTTCGAGAAAGAGCATGTGCAAGACAACACGGATTGGGAACAAAACTACCGTGGGATAAAAACTGGATAATAGAAAGTCTTTCTGATTCTGTCATTTACATGGCATATTATACCATAGCAAAATATGTAAACAATAAAGAAATTACATCAGAAAACGTATCTGATGCTTTTTTTGATTACATATTTTTGAACAAGGGAGATTCAGAAAACATATCATCCCAGTGTAAAATAACACCAGAACTTTTAGAGAAGATAAAGAAAGAATTCCAGTACTTTTATCCTGTCAATGCTAGACATTCTGGAAGAGATCTGGTGCCAAACCACCTGACATTTTTTATCTTCAATCACATTGCCATATTTCCAAGAGAATACTGGCCTGAAGAAATTGTGGTCAATGGGTCAGTTCTCATGGATGGAAAGAAGATGTCAAAATCAGAGGGAAACATAATTCCACTCAGAGATGCCATAAGAAATCATGGTGCCGATTCCATCAGACTTGCAATTTTAATTTCAGCAGAGTTGTTACAAGATGCAGATTTTAATCAAGAGGCAGTCAAAGGAATAAAGAACAAATTAGAAAGCATGTTGGAGGAATGTTCAAAATATCGATCTGGGAATACTGTTAAACTTGAACAAGAGGACAAATGGATAAAAAGTAAGATGGAACAATTGATCTTCAAAACAACTTCTTCAATACAGAAAATGAGATTAAGAGAGGCATTGCATTTCATACTTTATGAATTTGAATCAGATCTTCAGTGGTACATAAAACGAGCTCTGGCAAAGAAACGTGATGATTTTTCTGGAATTTTGCATGAAGTGTCATCCATACGAGTATCAATGATGTCGCCTTTTGCACCATATGCATCAGAAGAGATGTGGTCAAGGCTTGGAAATACAGGTATTGTGTCAAAATCTACTTGGCCCGCTTATCACGAAGACATGATAGACTTTGAATCAATTCAATCTGAAAATTTACTAAAAAATACAATTGAGGACATAAAAAACATAATCAAGGTCACAAAAATGGTCCCAAAGAAAATAACAATTTACACATCTGCTCAATGGAAAGTAAATGCATATCAGAAAATTTTATCCAAAGTGGTATCAGGCGAAGTCAACATAGGTTCCCTAATAAGATCACTCATTGCAGATAAAGATACAGAAGAGATAAAGAAAGATCCTGATTTTGTGAAAAAAACAGTGAATGATATTTTATCAGAATCACAAGAAGAAAGAGAATCAAAGAATAGAATTGGCCTTATCGATGAAAAGAAAATTCTTTCAGAGCTTGATTCATTGGTACAAGCAGAATTTGGAATCACATCTCAAGTATTTTCAGAATCAGATCAAGACAAGTACGATCCAAAAAATAAATCAAGGACATCCAGACCATACAAACCAGCTATCTTGATCGAGTAGTAATTGCCACATGTTTTTATTAGGTTATTTTAGGTATAAGATCGTTTGAAGATAGCTGTAGTAGGTGTAGGAGTTGCCGGTGCATATCTCCTTGCAAGATTGAAGAACCAACACGAAGTGGTAGGCTTTGAGAGATCTACGATAGAGAATCACGATTCCATATGTGCGTGGGGCACATCAAAGGCACCAATGGAGGAATTTTCAAAAAAAGCCGGATTAGATTTTAGCGATTATGTAATTCATGATGGAAAACAAATGTATGTTGATATGGGTTTAGAGAGATTCCAAATTAAGCTCAAAGGACTTTGTACTTATAATAAAATTGGATTGATAAAAGACATGGCAAAGGGATGCAAGATACATTATGGTGTAGCCCCAAAACTGCCAGATCTGGAATCAGAATTTGACATGATTGTTGATTCCACAGGTTTCCATCGGTCATATTTGCCTAGACTTGAAAAAGATTTCCATCTGCCAACTTATCAGTATAAAGTAGAATATGAAAATGGAGTACCATTTGACGATTTTTACCTCAAGCCATTTTCCTCGATTAGTGGATATTTTTGGTATTTTCCACTAGGGGATAAAACAGCTCATATTGGCGCAGGCGATAAAAACCGAAATCACATAGTCGAAACTAATGCATTCTTGAAAAAATATGGCGGAAAAGTCACAAAGACTGTTGGAAGACCAATACGTCTTGCCACTCCAGACCTCTGTGAGCCATTTTACCATGGAAAGGTAGTTGGCGTAGGAGAGTCCATAGGAACGGTATATCCACTGCTTGGAGAAGGAATAATTCCAAGCATGACATGTGGAGATATTTTTGTTGATACATTGGGCAATAATGAAAGATACAGGCAGATGGTTCTTGAAAAATTTGCAATCTATTCCAAAGTATTATCATTTGTAAGAAACAAAATGGAAAGTAAATTTGGCATTATGAAAAATTTTATGGACATGTTATCAATTTACAGATACATGAAGAAAAACGAGAAAAGATTTGGAATGGAAATCAAGATGACAGATATGATGAAAGTGGCAAAGGCTTAATCACATACTTACATAACCAAAATTTTCTCTTGTTGTTCTATTTGAATTCATAGTATAATCATATATCATCTTAGAATATTCAAGCAGAATTTCTTTCATCTCATCATGAGATTTTGCAAAATAGAATCCAGGACAATCACCCGTAAATTGAAATGTAGCATGGACTCGGGCTTTTCCTTTTTCATTTTCAAGCCATGATGAAAATGGATACATATAGCACACTCCAGGCCTAGACGGATGAAGTCCACAATAACCTTTTTCATCAAGAAACCTACACCTGATATGCGTACCATCTTCTGACTCTACTTCATCTTCTTTACGTTTCAGGTTTATCATCGTCATTACTACAGGATTTCCCGCAGGTCCCTTTTCTTCCCATGTTGCAATGTTAGTCTCTTTTTTTACAAAGTCAGATATCTTGTCATATTTTAGATTTTTACTTATTGTAATCAGATCATTACTTGTAAGAGGCAATCTTCCTTGTCTGTTACAACAATTATGACAATCGGGCCAATAACATTTCCATAGAACATAACCATTTTCATCCGGTAGAAATGGAATATGAAAAATTACATCGTTAATTTTTATCGGAAAATCCGAAACATTTGTTTTTTTACCCAAAATAAAATCTTGAATTATAGGTTCAATTTTCCAATTTTTAGATAGTAACTCTAAGGCTTCTTCAATATTTGATTTCATCAACTAATAAATTGAGATCAGAACTTTTTGAACGTTATCAATGCTAGAAGAGAAGGGAAAGTATGCATCTGCCACGCAAAATCGAAGGTTTGTCTGGGAGAAAGTCATGTGGCCATTAATTTTAGAGCTTAATACAACTACTTTTACCAATCTACAATACAAGAAAAGACGTGATCAAGTATGCAAGGAACTTGATATTCCAGCTTCTCGAATTGCAGGAGGTTTTGTATCTTTATTGCTAAAAGGAATTCTATACAAAGAAAATGATCTATATTCCATTCATTATAGACTGATTCCTTACATGAGACTTGGTGCAAATTGTGATTATGCCACTGCAGTCCGTGAGGCTAGTACAAAATAATATATTCTCAAGAAATACCAGTCGTCTCGGTAGCCCGATAGTCTAGTGGCCAAACAATTTTGGGTTAGGGATCTCAGGCTCTGGATCTTACGAGAGGACACCTGGGGACGGCAGTTCGAATCTGCCTCGGGCTATCTATAATTTTTAAAAAAAATGGCTCTCTATCTTGAGGCCATTGCAATTCTTTCTAATTCATTTTTCTTCTTAACAGAAGGAGCATTCATGTCATTTGCAGAAGCAAGTATCAAGTGCTCTGCAAGATTTTCTTCAACTGCTTTTGGATTAGAAAATGATGCATCTCTGACACCTTCTGCAATGAATCTTAAGGCCAGATCAACTCTTCGTAGTGGTGCAACATCTACTGAAACATGGTAAACAGTTCCACCGTATACAATTCTAGTTGTATCCTCATTTGGTGCAGAATGTTCTACAGCTCTTATCAAAACTTCAACTGGATTCTTACCAGTTTTTAGATGAATGATGTCAAATGCAGCTTTTACTGTATTGACTGCTCTAATTTTTTTGCCACCCATTCTACCTGTGTTTTTGGCATATTTCTTTCCAAAATGAGATAGCTTGTTAATCAGTCGCTCAGCTATGTTGACTTCGGCCTTGTTGAATCTTTTAAGGGCTGATCTACCAAATGATAACGGCATTATTCCTTGCTTGAGGGATATTACATTTTTCAATCCAGGATCTTTAACGTCAATACTAGAGATATCCCATTTTCTGAAAAGTAAAAGATTTTGTGTTTCAGTCATTTTCTATCTCCTTGGTTTCTCCTTCTTACCATAAACAAGTTCTTTAAGTGAAGTTCCATTTACTTTGAAAACCTTCCATCTGACACCAGGAATATCACCAAGAGCTCCTCCCATGGATGCACCCATACCTTCCACATGTACTTCGTCGTGTTCATCAACAAAGTTAAGGGCACCGTCCCTAGGAAGGAATGCAGTAACAGTTTTACCGTTTTTTATGAGTTGAACTCGAACACATTTTCTTACCGCAGAGTTTGGCTGTTTTGCTTCTATACCGACTTTTTCTAAAACTATACCACGAGCTTGTGGAGCACCACCAAGTGGACTTGCTTTTTTATCAAGACCTAATTCTCTTCTTTTGTAGGTACCAATTGACCACTTTTGTCGTTTTCTCTTATCCTTGAGAACTCTTCCTGCAAATAGACCTAGAGGTGATTTTGCCATACCATTTACTCCATTATTTTCTCCGGGCTTTGAATAAGAACACTAGAAATTTGAAAGTATCTCTTTGCTAATAGTCTTGCTTTTTCTGCATTTCTGCCTTCTCTACCTACTACAATTCCTTTCTTTTTTGCATCAACAAGAATAATTGCTTGAAGTGAACCATCCAGTCTCTTGTTTATTTTCACTTCAGAAACTAATTTTGGATTAAGCATATTCTTGAGAAATTCAGCTGGCTCTTCAGAATATTCTACAAGCTCAACATTTCTTTTTACTACGTTTTGTAGATTCTTTATTGTAGAACCGCCTTTTCCGATAGCTAATCCCATCTTACCTTGATTTACTACAAAAATGACTCGGTCTTGTTTCTCGTCTTCAATACAGTCTCGTGCTGTAGCTCCTGTTACATTCTGAAAAAGCGACATTAGCTTTATTTGATCTGTTGATAGTTTGATTGTTTCCGTCATGCCTTTTTTAAACTCGATCTCTTGGTGGGACATTTAAATCTTGATAGAAAACAGATGAGGAAAAGTACATGTGATTATTTCGTCTCTGTTTCAAGTTCTTTTGTTATTGCTTTAAGGTTAGTATCGCTTAGTGCCTTAAGCGAGAGTGCAGAGATTCTAAATTGTGTTCCACATAACCTGCCAAGTTCTACTGATGAGCCATTATAATGCAGAGTTGGAACCTTTGAGTTTTTAGCTACTTCTTGTATTTTTTCAAGTGTTTTTTCCTGTATAGAATTTGACAATACGACCACTTTGGAGTTTTTTATGGTACTGATAGTTTGTTTTGTACCAAAAGAGTACTTGCCATCTTCAATTGCATCTTTTATTATTTTTTCTAATAGTTTAGCCATCTTGAACCACTCTCATGTATAGATCAACTGTTCCTGTACCGATTGGAATATTTGCTCCCACTATAACATTTTCTGTTACACCTTTTAGTTCTTCAACCTCTCCTGCTAGTGCGGCTTCGGCAATTGTTGGGACAGTAATTTCAAATGCAGCTCTTGCAAGAACACTTGTTTTTGTTCCAGCTATTCCATGTCTTCCAATTTGTTGCAAATATCCTCTAGAACACATCAAGTCAGATACCAGCATGATATATCGTACATCTACTTCAAGACCCTGATCTTCTAGAGTAGAACTTAATTCATTTATCAATGAATTTCGTGCAGCCTCTATACCAAGCGTACCTGCAATTTCAAATATATTATTAGTTCTAATATTTTTCTTATCAATTCCATCTATTTCCCATACTTTTGCTATGTTTGAGCCAGATGTTTGTATGACCCACTCTTCTCCTTGTTGCACAATGGTAACTCGTTCTACATCTGTTACACCTTTGACAGTAGTGGATAATATTTTGTTTCTCATTGCAAGGACAGTTTGAGTATCAGATTCTTCTGGTAGTGTTAATGTGATTGAATTTCCACTTGGTTCAATTTCAAATTTCTTCTTTGATGATTGTAATGCATCAACTACGTCCTCAATTGTGCATGCTCTCTCCCTTAGCTTATCCTGATTGAGATTGAGTTTAATCTTTGTAGAATAATCAGTTTCAGTACTAGAGATCAACGCGCTAATTTTTGTGTGTAGTATTTCTCTAGCTACTTTGATTGCCTTTTCTTTTGACTTTTTGTAATTCTCTTCCAAGTAGATATCCATTGTTGGAGTCACTGGTTTCTTTCTTGCATCAACAAGTTCAATCAATCTAGGAAGTCCTAGAGTTACGTTTCTTTCTCGGATACCTGCAAAGTGGAATGTTCTAAGAGTCATCTGAGTACCTGGTTCGCCTATAGACTGTGCTGTTACTACACCAACTGCTTGGCCAGGTTCGACTTTGGCGTTATCGTATAGTTCTAATGCTTTTTTACAGACTTTATCAACACCTTCTTTGCTAAGTTTTGATTCTAGTAATGCTTCTAGTACAGTTTTGGATAGGCGAGGATTGAATGTCTTTACATATTTTTTCGCTAGATCTGTTATCTCTTCTTTTGTAGATTTCTTTCCTGAATCGATTATACTTTCAGATTCTATCAATCTAGCAATTCTAAACGCTTCACCATGATCACTTTTTGCTACATCTATACCGTCTTCACCATAAAGGAATTGTATTATGTGACCGTGTGGGTCTCTTACTGTTCCATCATATTCTAACTTTAGATGTTCAAGTGCATTGATGAGTCTTCTCTGCATGTAACCACTTTGTTGTGTTCTGACTGCAGTATCTACAAGACCTTCTCTTCCTCCCATAGCATGGAAGAAGAATTCTAGAGTAGACAGACCTTCCCTATAGTTAGATTTTACAAATCCTTTACCATCTGGATTTGCATCATTTTCTTTAAAGTGCGGTAATGCTCTATTACTGTAACCTTTGAGAATTCTTCTACCTCTGATAGATTGTTGACCAAGTGCACCTGCCATTTGACCAATGTTCAATGAAGAACCTCTAGCACCAGTAGTTGCCATTATTCTACCAGCATTGGTTTCATCAAAAGATTTGTCTGCAGAGTTTCCAGCTTTATCTCTTGCTTTTGAAAGCTCATTTACGATATATGCTTCTAATGCTTCTTCAGCAGAAAGACCTCTGCTAAGCTGTAGGGTGCCCTTCTTTGCCTGTGCAATGAAATCATAGACTTTATCATATGATTCTTGAATATTTTCAAGAATTCCATCTTTTGTCTTTGTTGCAAGTTCAAGATCAGCATAACCATAACTAAATCCATAGCCTGTGATGAATTGTTTTAGCATGATTAGAATGGAGTTTAAGAAATTCTTTGCTTCTTCATATCCATAGTCTTTTGTGATTCTGTGTAAAACACTATCAGGTTCTTCTGCACCAATTGATGCTTTATCAATTACACCACTAACTAGTTGTCCATTTTTAATTACGACATCTTTTACAGGACCCTTTGTACCTTTAGACCATTTTGAAGTTATCACATAATTGAAGTCTTTTGGTAAGAAAAGTGAAAACAGTTGTTTGCCACTATAAAGTGATCCACCTTTTGCTTTCACAGCAGGGTCTGGGAATGTTCCACTGTAACCTGCCAACATTGCAAGATTTGCAAATTCTTGTGGCGTTAAAGTAGTATCATCTTTTGTGAGTAAATATGCTCCAGTAATGAAATCACGCAATGCGCCAATTATAGGGCCTCCATATCTTGGAGAAATTAATTGATCCTGTACACGCATTAAGAGTATAGCTTCTGCTCGTGCTTCTTCACTTTGAGGTACATGAAGATTCATCTCATCTCCATCAAAGTCAGCGTTGTAAGGAGGACAGACAGAAGGATGTAATCTAAAGGTCTTACCAGGTAATACTCTAACGTAATGACCCATAATTGACATTTGGTGCAATGATGGTTGTCTGTTAAACATTACAATATCACCATCAGAGAGATGTCTTTCTACAAGATATCCGATTTCAATATTATTTGCAATTGTTTCTCTATCTTCAACGAAATCAAGTCTAATTTTTACTCCATCTGGTCTTACAATATAATTAGCTCCTGGAAATTTGCTTGGACCATTTATGACAAGTTTTTTCAGTCTCTCAATGTTCCATTCAGTTACAACTTCTGGAATTGTTAATTTAGTTGCAACAGCTTCTGGAACTCCTACTTCAGAAATTTGCAAGTTTGGATCAGGTGAGATAACAGTTCTGCTTGAAAAGTCAACTCTTTTTCCAGATAATGAACCTCTGAACCTTCCTTCTTTTCCTTTCAATCTCTGTGTTAGAGTTTTGAGAGGTCTTCCAGATCTGTGATGAGCTTGTGGAATTCCAGACACTTCATTATCAAAGTAAGTAGTAACATGATATTGTAAAAGATCAACTAAGTCTTGTACGATAAGTGGAGGTGTTCCAGCTTCTTTACTTTCCTTGAGTCTCTGATTAACTCTTATGATGTCTACCAGCTTGTGAGTTAAATCATCTTCAGATCTAATTCCAGTCTCTAGAATAATAGATGGTCTTACTGTGACTGGAGGAACTGGCAAAACTTGCAAGATAAACCATTCTGGTCTTGCAGTAGTAGGATCATATCCCAATAATTTAAGATCTTCATCAATCATGTGTGAGAATCTCTCTCGTATTGTGATTGGTAGTAATCTATTTTCACCAAGCTCAGTTCTTTCTATGAATATTGTTGGTTTTGTGAATATCAATTCATACTGTGATTTACCACAATGAGGACATGTCTTTTCTTTCTTGGCTCTTTCAATTATTTCGGTTGGGATGTGTTTGATTGAAATTACAGTATAAGCTGCTTCCTTCTTCATGATTTGATGATATTCTTCTAGTTCTTCTTGTGGAATTTTTAATCTAGCACATGATCTACATGTAGTCAGCAAAAGTTTGTAGATATTATCAATGAATGCAATATGTAAAACAGGTTCTGCAAGTTCAATATGACCAAAGTGACCTGGGCATCTTGCAGCGGTATTACCACATGTAAGACATTTCTGGCCTGGTTCAAGTGTACCAAGTCTTCCATCCATCAATCCACCTTGAACTGACATTCCATCTTCATCATAGGTTTCTGGTGCAGTAATTTCAGCAACAGAGTATTTTCTAATTTCTGTTGGTGACCATACCGAGAATTTTATTCCATCTATTACTTTTATTGTCTCAAGTGCCATTATACTCTCTCCTTTATCAAAAGTCTTGGTGCCACATCAAGACTCATCATTTCTTGTAAAAGTAGTTTAAACGCATATGCAACAGAAATGGATGTGACTTTTGCTTTATCCCCACAGACTCTGCATACAAATCTTCTTTGTTTAATATCATAATAAGAAACCAATCCACATCTTTCACAGATATAAATATCAGCCTTATCGGATTCATCAAGCAATCTATCTTTTAGCATCATGGATGCACCGTATGCAATAAGACAATCTCTCTCCATTTCACCAAATCTCAAACCTCCACCTCTTGCACGTCCCTCTGTTGGTTGTTTTGTCAACATTTGGACTTGACCTCTTGCTCTTGCATGGATCTTGTCTGCAACCATGTGATGAAGTTTTTGATAATATACAACTCCAATGAATACATCTACTGCAAATGGTTTTCCTGTTCTTCCATCATACATTACTTCTTTTCCAGAATACTTGAATCCATTTTGTTCTAAAACGCCTTTTACATCTTCAAGTTTTTCGCCAACAAAAGCAGAGCCATCCATTTTGCTTCCACGCAATGCAGCTGCTTTTCCAGTTACAGATTCCAAGAACATTCCGACAGTCATTCTGGATGGGAAAGCATGAGGATTAATCATAACATCTGGAACAACTCCATCTGCAGTATATGGAAGATCTTCGTGATTAACAAGTAGACCCACAACACCTTTTTGACCATGTCTTGATGCAAACTTGTCGCCGATTTCTGGAATTCTCAGATCTCGTACTCTTATTTTATACATTCTTCCTCCATCATGTGATTGAGTCATAACAACAGTATCAACAACTCCATTTTCAGATGGTCTGACTCCGATAGAGGTATCTCTTCTATATGGTCCTTTAACCTCAAATTCTCTATATTCTTCCATAAATCTTGGTGGACTTGTTTTTCCAATCAGTATATCTCCACCCTGTGCGGTTGATTCAGTTGCAATAACTCCATCTTCTTCTAATAATCTGTATGCCTTGTCTCCTCTAAATCCACGGATGTTTCCTTCTGCAGTTGGAATTTCAAAATTATCTCGCATGCCTCCAGGATACTGTTTTGCTTCAGCCTCATAGATTCTGTAGAAGAATGTTCTTCCAAGACCTCTATCAATGGAGGATTTGCTCAAGACAATAGCGTCTTCAATATTATAACCATCAAATGGTAATACTGCAACAACACAATTCTGACCAGCTGGTCTGTCCTCTAATCCTAGAAGACCCATTGCTTTTGTATTAACAATTGGAGTTTGAGGATACAACATCAGATGTTGTCTGACATATGTACTTGCATTCATGAGTGGAGTTGAAAAACCAAGACTTTGTTTTGCCATTGCAGATTCGTATGTATTTCTTGGAGACTGGTTATGCTCAGGATATGGAATTATGGATGCACCAGCACCTAGAATTGCAGATGGGAATACTTCCATGTGAGTGTGTTTCTTTATGTCAGTTTCATCAATTGCAATGTAAGAGTTTTCTTCTTCATTAGCATCAACTAGTTCAATTATTCCCATGTGTAACAAATCTGTCCATGAAAGGAACTTTTTGCTTACTTTATCGATTAATTCTTGGGTTAAGAGAACTTTATTGTCTTTTATTACAATAAGAGGACGCAAAACTCTTCCAGCGTTACAATTAACATAGAGTCGTTTAGTGGAACCCTCAAAGCTAGATTGATACAAGAAAATTCCAACGTGTGGATGAATCTTGAAATTTCTTCTAAGATCTCTTAGTGAATCAACAAGTTTCTGACCATCCTTAAAGTATCCAATTAGTCTACCATCTACGAAAACTCTAGTACCTTCTTTTTTCAATTCATCTTTTGCATCAGATACATAGGTTGCACCCAAATCATAGAGTTTTTCAATTATATCTTCAGATGGTACATTTACAGAAATTATTGCAGATAGAGCCAAATTCTTTACCAGTCCACAGTTTGAACCTTCAGGAGTTTCACTTGGACATATTCTACCAAAGTGTGTAGCATGAAGATCTCTTGCTTCGAAGTTAGGTTGGCTTCTACTCAACGGTGATTGAATTCTTCTGAGATGACTGATAGTTGAAAGATAGTTAGTTCTATCAAGAAGTTGAGTTACACCAACTCTACCTCTTCCCCAATTTCCAGTTGCTATAGCATTATTCATTTTATCAGTAACAATTCCAGGTCTAACAGCAGCTGCTACTGCATTGATACCTCTTTTTTGACCCGATCTTTCTAGTTGATATTTCATGTCTCGAACTAGGTTTCGAAATGCAGTTCTGAAAAGATCAGCAAGCATTTGACCTGCAAATTTTATGACTTTATTGCCATAGTGATCTTTATCATCAGTAGCAATCCAGCCCAGTTTTAATTCGATTAATTTGCATGTAGCTTCACCCAGAAATAGTGCCTTTTCTTTTCTGTTATCAGGATGTTTACCAAGATGTGGGAGAAGACCCCAGTCAAGTAATGTTTCAGCTCTTTTTATCTGGAATTCTTCAAGCATACCAGGTGCAATTCTTTTACTAATGTAGACTATGGCATCTTTTGCAGTTGGTACATCACCTGATTTTTCAAATGAACCTTCAAGTTCATCTTGAATATCATCTACCAATGACACCGATGCAGCTATCTCTCTATCAGATTCAAGACCTAATGCCCGCATTAGAGTAACTACTGGAATATCAACAGGAGATCCAGGAATCTTTGCAACAATGAGGCCATCATTTTTCATTATTAATTCTAATTTTGCTCTATAACCAACAATAGAAGAATAGACTTTTGCTTTGAAAACAGTATTACCGCCAACAGTTTCTCTGTCTACAATGATTTTATTGTAAGAAAGATCTTCTAATCCTACTATAACTCGTTCAGAGCCATTTATGATAAAATAACCGCCAGGATCACTTGGATCTTCACCATGTTCTACAAGTTTCTGTTCAGACAGATTATGCAGTATACAAGCATTAGACCTAACCATAACAGGCATGTCTCCGATGTGAATATATCGTGATTCAAGAATTTTTCCGTCTTCTACAACACTTGCTTCAAGCATTATAGGAGATGCATATGTAACATTTCTGAGTCGGGCTTCCATTGGTGCAATATGAGTAATGGAACCATCCAATTCCATCATACGTGGTTGTTGAAGTTTTACTTTGCCAAGTTGAATTTTGTATGGGTACTCTGCACTTTCAATCTCAATCTGTCCAACTTCATCTATAATACTTTGAAGTCCTCTTTCAAGAAATTCATCATATGAGTTTAGATGTTGTCTTGCAATTCCTTCCCTCTTTAGTATATCTTGAATTATGGGCCAGCGTTTATTTGAAATGTTTGCCATTATTCTTCCACCACATACCTATAGTACAAGCTCTCTCCGGCAGTAGGACTTTTTCTTGTAATTTTTATCATGTCGCCAGGCTTTACACCTAAACCTCTGATTGCAGGATCGCTCACATAGATCAGCGGCATCTCAGTAGGTTTTGTATGATATTTGTCAAGAACCTTCACTGCTTCGTCTTTATTGATTATTTCATGTTTTGGAACATAGATGTGATCTGGAATGAGTATTTTCTCTTTCTTACTTATCATGTTTAAAATCTCCTTTGAACATTAGCTGTAAACGTATGACTAATCCACAAACTAAGATGCATCCACCGAGAGGTTAATATATATCTAATTGGAAACGTGTCAAAATTAGTATCTTTTGTCAATAATTTTTTCCGCAACTTTAAATAGCAAAAAAAATTATTTCCAACCAGGATGAGTACTCGCTTTAAAGGATTTGCGTTACTTGCAATTCTGCTTTGTGCCATAGGAGTAATGCCCGTTTTTGCTTCTCCATATGCTCTACAGAATCAAGCAGGTTCAAATTCTACAAATGCTACATCTGGAAATACAGGCATAGTTAGCTCTGCATCCACAGGTGCAATCAGCGTAACAACAGACAAGACTACATACAATGATGGAGACAAGGTTATGATATCAGGAAGTACACAAGACTACATTTCTGATACACCAATCACAGTCAGGATCATTAGTCCAATAGGAAACATTGTCAAAGTTGATCAAGTGGATTTGGGATCTGACAGAACCTTTTCAACATCTATAACGGCTACAGGTGCTCTCTGGCAGGAAGCTGGAGCATACACAGTAAAAGTACAATATGGTAGCCCAGATAGAACAGCTCAGACAACCTTCCAATTTGCAGGATCTGCTAATAACGGAGCAGGAAACACCATAAAAGTTGATGGTACAGACCTTTCTGTAAAATACAGCATAACCAATGGCAAAGTCCTTGGCATAAAGGCTGATATCCAATCAAAATCTCTTATCGTGTCAATACAGACTACTGGAGATGGCGTATTAACAGTAACACTCCCAAGAGCACTGATTAATGCAACACTACCAACAACCGGTCAGGACGATAAGTACTATGTGTTAGTAGACAACCAGGAAGCCGATTTCCAAGAGACAAGCACTACAACAACCGACAGAACTCTATCAATTCCATTTACTGATGGAACTCAAGAAATAGAGATAATCGGTACACAGATAATTCCAGAGTTTGGCCCAATCGCAGCTCTAGTACTTGCAATTGCAATAGTATCAATTATTGCAGTGTCAGCAAAGACTGGACTAAGATTTATGCCAAAATACTAGAACTCTCTACTTTTTCATTTTTTAAATATACATAAATATCCATTCTGCTTAATCGCCAATAAGATGAGTACTCATAAAGAATATGCGTTGATCGCAATTCTTGCTACGGCAGCTGTAGTAGGTGTGGTACCTGCTTTCGCAGCAAACAACCCGTACCTTGCATGCCCAGACTGTAACGACACTAGCAACATTCAACAAATACCACCAATAGCAATCACGGTGACAACTGACAAACCAGTTTATGATCACAATTCACAAATTATGGTCACTGGACATGTTGCAAATCCATACCCAGGACAAGATGTGGCTATAAAAGTAACAAGCCCATCAGGTAATGTAGTAACAGCAGCTCAAGTAACCTTAGACAACAATGGAGATTTTGTTACCAAAATAAGCACTGTTGG
>JABDBR010000027.1 GCA_013288545.1 Nitrososphaerota archaeon
AAGATACAAAACTCAAGGAACTAGGTAAGACAAGAGAGCACTATGAAAGATTTGCAGAAGAATTCACAAAGCAGTTTCCTCCAGAGGACTAGTCCAAAATTCTATTCAGAAATTTACCAAAGAACTTTTCTAGTACACATATATGAGAAAAGTATGATGTCAGAAAAGCACCAGATAACAAGTTTTCACATACAAAAAAGGACGAATCAGTCTTGACCATAAAGACTGGCGACATGGTCAAGATAGAGTACACAGGGACCTTAGATGATGGAACCGTGTTTGATAGTTCAGTAGAACATGGAAGTCCGTTAGAATTTGAAGTTGGTGGAGGCCAAGTAATAAAGGGATTTGATGACGCAGTACTTGGAATGAAGGAAAATGAAGAAAAACAATTCAGTATTTTGCCAGCTGATGCATATGGAGAACACGATCCAACTCTAGTTCAAAAGGTACCAAGAGAGGTATTTCCCCAGGATGCAGAACTTGTTCCAGGATTATTGTTTGAGGCAGGACTTCCCACAGGAGAAAAAGTACCTGCGACAATAACTGAAATACAGGGAGAAATCGTATCAGTTGACTTGAATCACCCTCTTGCTGGAAAGAGATTGAATTTCAAGATAAAAATATCAGCCATAGCATCATCTTAATTTTCTTTTATTACAAGATAATGCAATCAACAGTTTTAGAAAAATCAGCTAGAAGAATTATCATTAATAACTAATTGCAGAATTTAGATCGCTTGAAAAATCAAGGTTTATGTGTGATATGAAAAAACTGACAGTTGTAGATTAGCAAATGGATAATTCTGATATTCATATGGTATATGTTCTTCTTGATGGCATAGGTGATTTGCCTCATCCAGATTTGAAAGGTTCCACGCCTCTAAGTTATGCAAAAACTCCTAATCTTGACAGACTAGCAAGAAATGGTGCCATAGGAGAAGTGATTTCGGTAGGCAAGGGCATTGCACCTCAATCAGACATTGCAGTTTTCAACATGTTAGGTTACAGATTTGAAAATGCACAGTATGTTGGAAGAGGAGTAATCGAAGCAATTGGAATAGGAATTGATTTTAAAAATGGAGACCTTGCACTGCGCGGTAATTTTTCTACTGTAAACGATGACAGAATAATTACAGACCGAAGAGCTGGAAGAAAAATTGAAAAAGAAGACGCACTTGCAATCGCTCGTGAAATAGAAGAAAAACTCAAGTTTTCAAATCCAAAAGCATCGGTAGTAGTGGTTCCAACAATTGGACACAGAGTTATTGTAAGAATAAGATGTGATGGAACGTTTCTAACACCGGATATTAGTAACACCGATCCTGCCTATGCAAGAATAGACGGCATGGGAGTTGCCAAAGCAGTTGGTGATTACATGAAGATAGAAAAATCGCTACCGTTAAACGAATCAGATGGTGCCAAACTTTCTGCATCATTTGTAAACGAGTTTACCGACAAATCCCTTCAAATCATGAGAGACAGTCAGGTAAACAAGAATAGAAAAGATCAAGGAAAGAAGATGTTAAATTCCATCCTGTTACGCGACGCTGGAAATAAGTTTCCAGATGTTATTCCAATAAACAGCCTACATCAAATGCAGTTTTCATGCATAGTTGACATGCCAGTAGAAATAGGAATTGCAAATGTTTTGAAGATGAAATCGTTTAACGCTGGAGGCCTTACAGATTATGAAGAAAAGGCGCGTGTTGCAGCCAAGGCAATGGAGACACAGAACGCAATCTATGTTCACATCAAGGGACCAGATGAATTTGGTCATGATGGAGATGCAATTGGCAAGATGCAAAACATAGAAGAGATAGACCAGCGATTCTTTGGAACATTGCTTGACAACATAGACACATCAAAAGTGGCAGTTGTAATATCAGGAGATCATTCCACACCTTGCATAAACAAAAGTCATAGTGACGATCCAGTCCCAGTTCTAGTCTCAGGTGATTTTGTCAAAAAAGACGGAACCACAAGGTTCACAGAAGATCAGGCAAAGAAAGGCAAAATTGGTCTTCTCATGGGAGCAGATGTTATCAAAACTGCAGTAAACATGATCAAATCGTAAATGGCTTTATAGATTTAGTAGATAGAGTCATTCCCACAGTTTTTTGGAACTTGTCCACATCAATTCCATAATACATCCCAGAAGCATTAGAAAATTTTTCCATGGCACGATTCATAATTGAAAGACAAATGTCATTTTCATATTTCTGGTAGTGGACTAGTGCTGCAGCAACAAGAATTATCCCTTGAACAAGATCTTTTTCGCCTTCATGTGTTTTTTTCCAAACGCCTTCAAGAACTTCGTGACATTCCCAATATCGTTCATCATTAAAGTATTGTTTTGCTCTTTTTAGTGCATCTTCTTTTTCAATTTTTTCTTCCACAACAGGTCTTGCATCATAAAGGGATCCAACGGATTCAAATTTTCTTACAACAATATCCAACTCTTCTTTTTTTACAGACACATCAAACTCTAGATATTGAGTTGAGACTCTCATATCTCGTACAATTACATCCATCTCAGAAGTTAACTGATCAGCTTTTGCAAGTAGTGCTTTAGCATCAACTGGAACATAACCTGAGTTTTTCAGGTGAATCATGAATCTATCCATGAATTTTTGACATGTTGATTTCTTAAATTGTTATCTAGAAGCGGTTAAGATTTATATGAACAATTAAAAGGACTTGGATTACATGTCGATGATCGAAGTTACACGCGATGTAAAAAACTCCCTACTGTCAAGAAGGGAAATTACATGTAATTTCAAAGGCCTTTCTGGTAGACTAAAGAAACTAGAGGCAGTAGACATGATCTCAAAAAAATTCAATTTGGAAGGAAAAATCGTAATTCCAATACTGCTGAGAAACGAGACTGGAAGACCAGTAGTATCAGGAAGTTTCTACATATATGAGGATGAGAAACTTGCTAAAGAACATCTAAAGGCTGCAGTATTTTTAAGAATTGAAAAAGCAAAAGGCGCAGCTGCAAAGGCAGAAGGTGAAGCAGCTGCAGAATCAGCCGAAGCACCAAAGGAAGAGAGTAAGTAATGGCAGGTAAGAAGGGATCAAGCCCATCAGTATACAAGTACTACAAAGTTTCTGGCGAAAAAGTAGAGAGAACAAAGAAAGAATGTTCAAGATGTGGTAAGGGTGTATTCATGTCCAACCACAAGAACCGACGAAGTTGCGGCAAATGTGGGTTTACCGAATTTAATCAATAGTTAGTATAATTTCTTCTTCCTAAGACGAGAAACTTTTTGTTCTATTTGATCTAGTTTTTGTAAAAGAACTGGATCAATGGCAGTGTTTGCAATCACTGAGGCAGGAATCTTGGCAATGTTAGTATCCATCGTTATGTTTATGACTGGAAGACTCTTTTCTATCCAGAGTTTCATTACTTTGTCTTCTAGTTTGTAGTCTCGAAATCCTTCTGGAAACTTTTTAGTGATATGCAACAAAAGCGTTTTGTCATCAAATACGGCTCGTGGTTCAGAGAGCCTAGTAGAATCAGAATAGCTACTCTCAAAAATATTACTGCTAATCTCATCTGATACAATATCCATTTTTGATATTCTTCTAATCAATTCCAAATAATGTAAAAATTCATGTGCCAAAATGGCGTGTATTGTACCCTTGAGGCCATATGCAATTAGCGGTGCAGTGATTTGAATTATGATGTTTAGCTTGTCATTAGAAACAACAGGAATTGTCCTTGCAAACAGTATGCCATAGTCAAAAGAACCAGCAGAGGGATGAGATACGACTATGGATGGCTCCACATATGCAAGAGGAAAATTAATCCCAGATGCTTTTTCTATTCTACGAATTCCAGACAAAGCTACCTCAAACCTCTTGATTATCAATGAATGAACCTTGTCAGGAATCAATCCATTTTTTTTGGCTTCATTAACTCTAAGTAAAGGATCCAATCGAACAAGATTGAATTAGACTATAATAAAAGCTTGACATGAAGAGACAGATTTCAAACAGCTTAATTTTATCAAAAGATTCGCTAGTATTTCTTACAATTACCCGAAAAAATTTAGTTGGCAGACACTATTTTATGAAAATCAAATGTGGCACACTTGCATTGGTTTTCAAGCAACATACTGATGTTTGGCTCTACATTAGTCCCAGTTACAAGCCTCTTTAGCGGTATCCCACCATCTAATGTAAGAAAAACGGTAAACGATCTAGTGTCCATTTTTTTTATCTTAATGTTATGGATTCTTTTTTTGTTCTTCCATGGTAGATTTTCACTTATTGAGATAGGCATGTCTTTTAGGCTTTCCAATACATCCAGTGCACCTGGTGCCAAGTCTTTTTCTGTAGTTACCTCCAACAAGACATCTGTTTTGAATTTAATCTGGTCAGTTGGAACCTTTGAAATAACTCTAAGATTTAGAATTGAGATGCTACCAAGTTTGATCTTTTTTGGCAGTTTAACTTTTCTTTTGTGTGGATTTATCATCTTGACAAAAAATGGCCTTCCATTTCCCAAAACAAGACTAGATTCATCCTCACTTCCTATCCAAGTTATTTTTGCTTGCTGAGCACCAAATTTTTCAAATAAAAATTTAGCAATATGACCTTCCACACTGTTAAATTCAGATATTCCATGAAAGTCACAAGCAAAACATCCTTTTCCTTCACATCGATTACAGGATTCTTGTTTTTGTGGAATGCCCCTAGTTTCTTTTGTGTATCTACCTTGCAGGATCAATGCTTTTGGTTTTATGTCACATTGGTCTTTTTTAAAATCAATTGTAAATACGATATCGGGATTTTGATAATCAACTTTAGTCCTGGTCTTTTTTCCAAATTGCTTTCCCATCTCTCTTGTAACATCACTTTTTATTCCAGCAATACCTCGAAGCTTGAATTTAGAACGTACGATATCATCGCGGTCCAAAATTGAGGGTTGGAGAATTGCACCTATGAGAAATGTTGAGAATTCATATTCTTTTGAGATATCAAGTATTTTGTTTAAGAATACATCAAGTTCTGGCATTAGATTCTTGCAAAGATAGCATGATTTTGGTTTGTTTTGTTTTATTGTTTTTCGGATTTTTTCTCCAAGATTTTTGTGGGAGACCAACCGCAGTTTACTTGCAAACATTCTTCCAAGACAATAATCACAAAGACGATACTCTCGCAAGATTTGCCTAGTTTCTTCAATTACTGCATCCATCTTGGTTTTTTTCAACGGTGCATCAAGTAAACAAATGAGGTGTTTTAATCTTAATTATATATCTACCAAGGGTACAGTCTTCTACAAGATTCTTTTTCTGAAACGCTGATGGCTTTTGTAGGACATGTCTGTGCAGCATCAAGAATTTTTTCAGAGTTTGCCCCCTGTTCGTTAATTACCCTAGACTTTGGATTTACCTTGACATTTTTTTCCACTCTAAATACAGAGGGTGCGATTGTCTCACAGCTGCAGCATGCTATGCATTTACCAGGGTCAACATTTACAGAAACAGAGATGTCATTTTCAGCCTGAATGGGTTCAGCCTCATATCTTGTTTCTGATCTTACTTTTTCATAATAATCCCAAAAAGTCTTTTCATAATGTGCCCAGAAATCCTGATATTCATTTTCAGCATACCTTGTATGTCTAGTCCAATCTTCATTTGGAGTTCTATCAGACTTTTTTGCGCCCCAAGAATAAGTTCCAGAAGCAGATCCAGATTTTTTCTTGGAATCTTTGTTATTGTATTTCTCAGAGTTTTGCGCAACATGACTTTTGTATTCCGCACGAAGTATCTGATAAGCTTCAGTTATCATCTTGAATTTTGTGCTCTCTTGATCGGATGAATTCTTGTCAGGATGAAACTGTAGAGCTAGTTTTCGGTAAGCTGATTTTACATCCTTGATTGAAGATCCTTCTTGGAGACCCAATGCTTGATAACACTGATAGGTGTTCAGCAAGATGTTTCAAGTTATACAGTACAACATATTTAGATACATCTTTTTTAGGAAGACTAGCCCAGTCCCATTTTCCTGAGCATGCCTTGCATCTGTCGTCCTTTGGAAGCCTTCATCATGGTCTTTGAATTTTTGTATGCCTTGAGAAGTTCTTTTACTTCGTGTTCTGGCCATCCAGAACCTCTTGCTATCCTTTTTACTCTTGAAGCATTTATCAAGTCAGGATCCGACTTTTCATCTTTTGTCATAGATTGAATAATGTAACGCCATTTTTCCATTCTTTGCTCTTGTTGTTCAACTTGGTCTTCTTTTACCATTCCAGAAAACCCTGGCATGTTCTCCAAGATGTTACGTAACCCTCCAGCCTTTGTTGCTTCTTCAATTTGAAAATAGAAGTCTTCCATGTTCATTTTTCCATGTGAGATTCTCTTTAGTCTGTCTTCATTGCCTTCAGTCTCAAGTCTTTTTGCCATGTCAAGCAATGCCTGGATATCACCCATTCCAAGCATTCTTCCAACAAATCTTGTTGGAGAGAACTTTTCAAGATCATCAATTCTCTCACCTGTTCCAATGTACATTATTTGTGCACCTGTAGCAGCCGCTGCTGCAAGTGCTCCTCCTCCTTTTGCACTACTGTCCAATTTTGTTATTATGATGCCTCCCACTGGGACTGTCTTGTGAAATGCCTCAGCTTGATTATAGCACTGTTGTCCAATGGTTCCATCAATTATTAATAATGCAAGATCAGGATTTGCAATTTTTCCAATTCGGGTCATCTCATCAAGAAGATCTTTTTCTTCCTTGTGTCTTCCTGCGGTATCTATTAGGATGATATCAAAATTTTGTCCCTCAAAATGCTTCAAGCCGTTTTTTACAATATCAGGTGAGTCCTTGTTTGATTCCTCACCATACACTTCGACGTTTGCCTTTTCACACATTGTCCTAAGCTGTGTAAGTGCACCAGGTCGGTAGGTATCTGCACCAACAACTGCAACCCTATAGCCTTGTCTTGTCAACAGCTTAGCAAGTTTTGAAGTTACTGTAGTCTTTCCGCTGCCTTGAATTCCAAGCATCAATACCTTGTTTGCCTTGCCTGGCTGGAACACATACTGTTCTTCAGTGCCAAGTAGTTTGGCAAGCTCCTCGTATAGAATTTTTACAATGTGATCTTTTCGAGAAAGTCCTGGTGGCGGGGTTTCTTTAAGAGATCTCTCCTCAAGATTTTTTGTAATCTGAAAAACAAGTTTTACGTTTACATCTGATTGCAATAGTGCCCTTTGGATATCTTTTGAGAGTTCCTTAATGAGGCCCTCGTCCACTGCTGAAGAGTTTACTATTTTCTTTAGTGCGGCTCGTAGACCTGTCTTTAAACCATCTAGCATTACTTTTCTAAAACGGCCTCGGTTATTTCAAATCTTCCTCTGTAACCATCCCAGATCTTGTTTGCTTGGAGCACTCTGACTGGAGAATAAAACAAGGGACAATCAATTACAAATGTTTCAGCCTCTCCACCCTCAAATGTCAAATTAAAACCATGTTTTACTGATAATTTTACAAGAGATTCCACATCTTCCAGAGTTATCTCTTTTCCTAACCATGTTTGATCAAGCCCTGCAGATGTAACACTTGTTATTATAAATTTGAATTTAGATTCTAACAATTCTTGCATGTAATTTTTTTGATCAATGTGCCACAGTGGTGATATTATTTTTAGATCTAGATTATTTCCAATTCTCTCAAAGCGCATTCTCTGATAATCGCTAAACAGACCTCCATGGACTATACCATCTATGCCAAAATTCTTTTTTGCCTGTTCCAAGAGAATCTGTAACTTGTCAAGTTCCATTTTAGGATCATTTGTATCAGATTGAGATACAATCTGGGGTATTTTCATGGACTTGGCCTGTAATGATGTGGTTATCATGTTTGGATAATGTAGCAGATGACTTTCTTCGGATTTTGGAAGTATGGAAACAAGGCATTCAATATCATGGCCTGCTTTCCTAGCTTTGTAAATTGCATAGGTGCTATCTTTTCCACCTGAAAAAAGAGATGCCAGTTTCAATTCAAGTTCACAGTATATCCAATCAATTAATTTTTTTCTAGTGTATTTACACGTTTTAGGCAATCAGTACACAAGGTAAGATTCTCCTTCAGCGTGGTTTCTACATTAGATGCCAGACAAACGTGACAGAGTCCTCTCATGTATTATCAATACAAGTTGTAACGTATAACTAATTCTACTATTTGAAAAGCATAGATGCTTCAATACTCATAATCTTCATCATGCCGTCAGTTGGCTTTTCTCGTCATCATCAGCATCCAAACTAACTTTTGATTCTTACTATAATAGTTCTATCCATGACTTTCCAGTATTCAACGTCAACACCTTGCAAAACTCTTTCCTTTATTTCATCTTCAATTTGTTGTGCGTCAAAGACTTCAAACGATTCAGAATCCATGATCTGAACACTGGTAGGAGTTTTTGATATTATGGATCCCACTCTTTTGTCTATGAGAGGAACTTGAACCTGTGCACTTACTGGTGAGACGTGAGAATATTTTTTCTTGTCAAATATTCCGACTCCTACAATTCTTGCTTTTGCTGCACCGTGTTTACCGGGTTTACTTGTATCATATTCAACTATTCTGCATGGCTCCTCATTTGGACCACCTACTGGAAGTAATATGTAAGAGCCAATTTTTAGCGCACCAAGCTCAGATGGCTTACTCATCACCAAAACAGAATTTAGATGAGTATATAACTTTTCTACTATTGTTTAGAGTTCCAATTGATCTCTTCAAAAAGAGATTTGCCGAAAATTCTATTTCAGTCTCTCGATTACTGACAAATTAAGAAGACTGGTCATTCCAATTCCTTTTCTTTGGACCTCTTTTCTTGTCTTTTCACAGTATTTGTTGTCAGCTTGATGTTTATTGTCACTTGTCACCTCTAGAACTATCAAGTTTCCTTCATACGGAAAAGTGAATTTTTGAGTTTGAGTGGTAGACAGTTTAAGATTTCCCAATTCTGCTCTTCGCACTCTGTTACGTTTAGCCACAATGAAACTAAGATCAGATAGATCAGATGCCGAGTCTACATGTTCAAGATAATAGATAGAAATCAAGTTAAGATTATCATTGGTCAATCTCTCAAATAATTCATCATTTTTTGTAAATACAAATGTAGGAGTACTAGGATTGCATTTTTCAACCTCGCTCATT
This sequence comes from Nitrososphaerota archaeon, assembly GCA_013288545.1. Taxonomy (GTDB): domain Archaea; phylum Thermoproteota; class Nitrososphaeria; order Nitrososphaerales; family Nitrosopumilaceae; genus Nitrosotalea. Next base: position 9,168 of record JABDBR010000027.1, read on the forward strand.
ATCTGTGAGCGATTTTTGAATCTAGCAAGAAGATAGGTGTTAGAATGGGATGGAAAATATGCATGACCGTCTTCAGAAAATGTAGCTGTTACAAAATACATGTCATCAATAAAATCAGATTTTTTAAAATTATCCCTTAATGTGACAAAATCATTGTTTTGTAAATATGGTACACAGACATATCCACCTTCAGACATAGCCCCCGACACATTATCGGGACCTTCTTTCCTGTTTATATGTAATTTGATCAGTCAAAAATTTATCATTTAGATCCAAAGTTTTTTAAAAAAATTGAATTATCGATAGTTATTTAATACGAAAAAACTGCGTGAGAAACAGTCCCACGCTAGCTCAGCCTGGTAGAGCTTCCGGCTGTAGTGGTTGGCCAGCGGCTAACCGTCATTCAGCCTATCAGGCTTACAGAAACCGGGTTGTCGCAGGTTCAAATCCTGCGCGTGGGACCATTATCATAAACTTCAAAAAGTCAGTGCTCAGATACATAGTCATGTCTGATGATAAAAATTGGTCTACATTAGACGAGGTTGATCAAAAAATAATTAACATTCTCAACAAAAATGCAAGAACACCTTCAAAAGAAATTGCAACAGAGTTGAGAAATCTGGGTGTGGATGTATCAGACAGAACCATCCGAAAAAGAATTGAAAGACTTGAGAAAAATGGAATTATCAAAGGCTACAAGGCAGTCTTGAGCGGAATATCCTCAAATGATCAGTTTGAAGCGTTATTTCTAAAACTCAAGATAACAAGATCAATGGACAACATAACAGAATCAATAAAAAATTACATCAAAACTTTGCCAAATTATCTTTTTGTTGCCACCGTAGATGGAGACTGGAATATGATTGTCGTACTACGAGTAGAAGGAACTGAGAAAAATCCATCTGCAAGAATAGTGGAAAAATTCTCTGACCAGATAATAGATTACAAGATGAGCGGGATTCAGATCAAGGACGTAAACCTACTTAACATGTCCATGTTACTGCTTACTTGATTTCAGACATCCTGGTTGTATCTAGTGCATTTTTCAATTCATTTATTGAAAATGGTTTTTGAACAAATGCGGTAGAACCAAAACCAATAGTCTTTCTAACACGCGGTGTTGATTTTTCATCAGCAGTTATCAGTATGATAGACATGTCGGGTTTTGATTCAAGAAGAGTTCTTGCAACAATGTCACCTTTTAGATCAGGCAAGTCCATGTCAAGTAATACAATAGGATTTTGCTTTGATTTGACAAGTTTTGAAATAAGACTAATTGCAGATTTACCATCCGTAACAGTTTGTATGTCATCATATCCTAACTGCTGCAGAAAACTTTGTAGTCTTAATACAATTGCGGGGCTATCATCAACTACAACAATTGGTCTTTTCACCTCAACTACTTCACAAGCATATTTTTGAGCCTCTTCGAATGCCTTCATTGCATCGTCATAGTGCCCTATTCTAAGAAAGCATCGTGCAGCGCACTGATAAGCATAGTTTGAATTATTTTTGTCTTTTTTTGCAACCTTGAGATAGAATTTAGCTGCCTCCAAGAGTTCATCTTTTTTTTCTTTTCCTTGTCTTGATTTACATTCAGATGCTAGCATGAGATAGAGTCCGGCTTTGTAGTTGCTATTTTTTATCTCCTTTTGGGCAAGATCCATGAACATGTTATGAGCCGTCATATTTTGATCGTTTTTTAGGTAAGTACAGGCAAGATCAAATTTTTCAAGATCCTTTTCCATTACCAACAATTTACAACATGCGTATAATATTTGGTTTGTGTAAGAGGAAAACTCTTGACTTGAATTAAGAAAAGAGTAGATAACACACGTATTATAAACAAAAACAGAGCAGTAACAGAGTGAGCAAGGAAAACCCCAATGTAGGCATCTCTCAACCTCCAGTAAACATACTGTTTGGTCCTCTAGATGTTTCAAAGAAGGACGTATGGAGTATTGATGTAGTACGCATCCTTGAGATTTTGATCAAGATTCTCAGTCAAACAGATAAAAAAGATCTTAGAGTTGCAGGAATTGCAGCATTATCTTCTGCGATGATACATAGAATGAAAGTGGAAAGCATCTTTGCTCTACAAAAGGCAGCCATGGAAAAAAAGCCCCTCACACAGAGAGAAGATGTTGACATTGAAGTGATAAACATGCCATACAGGCATGAATCTACATATCCAGTAACATTAGATGAATTATTATCAGTCCTTGAGAATCTCATTGGAACAATAGCAAACCCGCGTTCAAGCAGAAGACAACTAGAATTTGAGCCTGTCCAAGCCCCCAACTTTGATGATTATTTCATCTCCCTTGAGAAGATAATAGGACAGTATGAAGAACTGATAATGAACAAGATAAAGGCCACAGGTTATGGTTCGTTTAAGAGTATAGTGTCAGAACTTGAGTTAATCGATGTAATCAGGTGCTTCTTTGCCATACTCTTTTTGGCAAGAGATATGAAAGTAGATCTTGAACAGACAGAAGACGACATCATAGTATCACTGATAAAATAGAAATTTACAATCAGATCAACACAAAGTATGAATTTCATTTAAGTATGCTACAGCCTACTTGGTGTTGTAAATGGGAAAGATAGAAGACGACGATGCCATGGCAAGGCTAGAAGCTGCACTATATTCAGCAGGAAGGCCTTTGACCATAGAAGAATTGATCAAGGCATCAGGAACAGAATCTAGAACCAAAACATTGGCCCTAATGACAAATCTTGTCAAAAAGACAAAAACAGTCTTCAAAGCAATCGAGGTTGCAAGTTTGCCAGATGGTTCGTATGTATTTCAGCTAAAACCAGAGTTTAACACAGTGATTAGAAAATATGCATCAAAGCCACTTTTGCCCACAGCCACACTCAAGACATTATCATATATTGCATACATGCAACCGGTTTCATCAAAAAGACTAGTAGAGGTCAGAGGATCCGGAGTATACATGCATCTTAAACTATTACAACAATTAGACTATATCGAACACCAAAATGTTGGAAGACTAAAGATTTACAACACTACCGAAAAGTTCCAGAAATATTTTGGCATACAGGGAGACAAGGATCTTCTCAAGCAAAAGCTCTTCACAAAAGTAAGAAACCCTAGTCAAGTTGCAATTGAACAACCCCAGATACCCACTGAGCCTTTGACCCAAACAAGCCAATAATCAGTTCAAAAATAATGCCTGCATCTGTAAATGGTATAAATTAGAGTTACTTTATCGAACAACATGAAGAAATCTGTGGAAAATCTTGCAACAAGTAAGATTACTGGAGGCAGAAGATATCCCCTCAGATCAAGACGAAAGTATGAAATTGATAGATATTCAGTAGAGGCAGTACCAGGGGAACAAGTAACCATAACACGCAAGACAAGAGGAGGAAATCATAAAACATCACTGAAGACCACAGACGTGGTCAACTTGACAGTTCCAGGTTCTAAAGTTAAAAAATTAAAAATTCTCAAAGTATTGAAAAACCCGTCAAACAAGGACTATGAAAGACGTGGAGTAATTTCAAAAGGTGCAATCCTAGAAACAGAAGCAGGTCAATGCAAGGTAATTTCTAGACCTGGTCAAGACGGCGTAGTAAATGCAATCTTGATAAAGTGATAAGATGAAGGATTACGAACACATCGTAATCTGGCTGGATTATTTCAATAAAACTATCCCAAAGAAAATGGGTAGAAGGGTTTCTCGTGAAAAGAGTATTTTTGACCCATCGTTGAATGAATTGATTGCGGCTGCCAAGGCTGCAGGACTGGAACCAACTGAGACAAATGATCAAGTCCGATTCCCAAGGAGACCATATGTCAGGTCTGGATACATCACACTTGCAAAGGCCCAACCAAAATCAAAAATTATTTCTGCAATTTCTGAAAAACTAGTTTCAAAAAGAGCCAAGCAATCAAAGTAAATATCGTTTATAGCTTGCAGCTAAAGTAATTTTGACAGAACTCTATTGATAACAGTATTTCGTTGAGAATGCAATTGCAGGAGGTAGGCGAAGTATTACATCTAGCGAGTAGCGGTAGAGTCATCATTAGACTCACGAAACATCTAAGAGACAACCAGATAGTCGTAGACAGTTCTGGAGTCAAAGTCGCCAAAGTATCAGAAATGATAGGTCCTGTTGATGCACCATATGCGTCAGCGGTTCCGCTTACCAACAATATCAAAAAACAAATCGGAAAGAAGGTTTTCATCGTCGAAGAAACTCCTGTGATGAGACCAAAACGATTCAAAGGAAATAGAAGAAGATGACCACAATAACAGAATTACAAACACATTGCCCGGAATGTCGTTCTAATTTGATTGACGACATTCACAGTGGCGAGAAGATTTGTTCTGGCTGCGGATTGGTCGCAATGGAACAGATGCCAGATTATGGAACTGAATCAAGAGCAACAAATCCTGAAGAAAAAATGAAGTTGACAAGAGCATCAGGTCAGACAAGTTATGCACAACATGACTTAGGAATCAGGACAGAGATTGCATTGGGAACAAAAGACTTCAGTGGAAGAACAATATCAAGCGATGTCGCAAATCAGATGTACAACCTGAGAAAATGGCAGACTAGGATAAGGGTTGCATCTCCAGAAGAGCGAAGACTAGCAAACATTTTGGCAAAGATAGGAGAAACATGTCATGCCCTGTCATTACCAAGAAATGTTATAGAGTCAGCATCCATGATATACAGAAACTTCCAGGGACAGGCAGATGCAAAAGGCAAGTCAGTTGCATGTATGTCAGCTGCAACAATTTACATGGCATGCAAACAATGTGACGTTGTAAGATCCCTTGACGAAATTTGTGCTGCAACAGGAAGTTCAAAAGAAGATAGTCTCAATGTCAAACTGACTGCAAAATACTATAGAATACTTGTGATGGAACTTGGCTCTAAAACAGCACCGGTTGTAACTCTTGAAAAATACATATCAAAAATAGCAAATCTGGCAAATCTTGAAGTTCGTGTAGAAAGACTTGCTGCTGAAATTGCAGAAAAGACATCTGACCACAGTCTTGCAGATGGAAAAGCACCAAATGGGTTGGCTGCTGCATACCTATACATAGCATCAACCCTTCTTGGGCAGAGCATCCTTCAAAGAGATGTCTCAAGTGTTGCAGGAATAACAGAGGTCACCATAAGAAACAGATGCAAGGAAATTCTCACAGCATACAAGATGAAAGTGACATTACGACAGTCGTTAGTCAAGAACTAACCCTTTTTCTTATTTTTAATAAAAGTCAGGAACCTATGGTTTTAGCCAGTAATGGCAATTTTTGTCAGATATCTCAAGTCTACTAGTTGAGAGAGGCATGAGACATGTGGTTGTTGTTGTGTTTCCCTACTACATATCTTGCATATTTTTTGTACTGTTTTTCTGCACTGACTACACCAGAGGTGTTTTGCAAGTTCTCCTCCACAGTTTCTGCAGTTTTCATCAGGCATTATACCACCACACCTTATCATATGCAGATCATTGCTTTTAGCAGAGTGCAAATAGATCCAGTAGTTCACCATAGAATTCATTTCAAACCAAGAACAAATGCCCATACAATAGACAATCATATCATAAATAATTTTAGAGAAAAATAAAAAGAAAAGGAAAGATATCCCTTTATGGATATGTCCAGAGCTGTTGGCCGTTGAATTTTATTTCAGAAATACCCTTCTTGTCTAACTCTTGTACTGCACTTGGTAGTGGTACATAGTTTAGTTTTGTAGCGTATTTTTGGCCGTCTGTTACAAACCAGTAGAGCATGTGTACAAGATCCTGTGCCTTTTGCTTATCCATGCCCTTGAGTTGTTCAAGGTTTGGATTCACCAATAGATAGGTGAATGTGGAAATTGGATATGCATTTGGACCTGGTGCATTATTGATTGACACATTACTCCAGACTCCATCAGCTGCAGGTAGTGAGGATATTGCTCCTACGGCTGCTGCTGCAGTGGTGTTTACAGTAGCATCAAGAAATGCAGTCTTGTCATGGTTCTGAACATAAGCATATGTCATTGAGATTAGACCTGAGCCTGTTACACTGGCACCGTTGCCTGTTAGGCTTGCCATGGTGTTAGTTTTGGCATATGCTAATTCAACATATCCTATCGAGTCAGGAACCTTTTTCACTATTGCAGCTACTCCGGCGTTACCTGAGCCTCCCATGCCAGTTGGCCACGGAACAGATGTAGAGTGACCAACTTTAGCGCTCCAATCAGAGCTTACTTGGCTAAGATAGCTAGTAAATGCATATGTTGTACCAGAACCATCAGACCTGTGAACAATTATTATTTTGTTCCCATCAGCTTGTAATGCTTTTGCAATAGCTGGGTTGGTTTGAAGTTTTAAGATATCTGGATCATGCCAGTAGATGATTTTACCTAAGAAGATTTTTGCTATCACATCTCCAGTTAACTTTATTCCATTTTGTTGAACTCCTGGAATATTATATACAACAACTATTGCACCCATTGACTCTGGAATTGTAAGTGTTCCTTTTGGAGCCTTTACAATATCTGCACTCTGTAATGGTGCATCAGTTCCTGCAAATTCTACTTTCTTTGTTGTAAACAGCTTAATGCCAGCTCCACTACCTACAGCTTGGTAATTCAATGTAATTCCAGGAAATAGTTTGTTGTATTCAACTCGCCATTTGTCAACAATTGGAAATGCAAAAGTTGATCCTCCTGCATTGAAATTGTATTTGTCTGAATCACCAGGTGCTGGAGGTGCAGAATCTGCACGTGCACTAAGGACAGTTGTCGGTACTAATAGGATTAACATTAATGTCAATCCTAAAAAGATTTTTTTTGTCATTGAACGCTATGAAAGATTTGTTTATTTACATATAATCGACATAGATCACGTAAACAGCTATACGTTACATAGGTTTATGG
>JABDBR010000028.1:0-11875 GCA_013288545.1 Nitrososphaerota archaeon
CAAGATACTAAATCGATTCCATTGCAGTAATAGAACTGTTGAAAGATTGGTCTTTGAGGATATTGGTAGCAGAAGACTACAAGGATCTTGCCGACTCGTACAAAATGGCACTAGAGGAAAGAGGACATTTGGTCATAACAACAAGAGATGGCATAGAATGTCTACAGACCTATAATGACTATGTAAAACAGGGTGTAGATAGTGACAAGCCATATTTTGATCTTGTGATACTTGACCAAAACATGCCTGGAATGGATGGAATTGATGCCGCAAAAGAGATACAAAAAATAAATTTCAAACAAAGAATAATTTTCATAACAGGATATGGTGATAGCCTGATAAAAAAACTCAGACAACTAAGTGAGACAGTTGAAGTCATGAACAAACCGTTTACACTACAGGCTTTAATTACCCAGATTGAAGGGTGGCCAATTTATTTATGGCGCGAGAAAGCCAAACAAGGATTCAAGGATTGGGATGGGTATGAAGGCACATCAGTTCCAGTGGGCCCAAGTAGAACAGGTTAAGATAAAAATGAAAAAACCAATTGTTTGTCTGTTTGATGCACATAAGAACATACAAGTTGTTTACAAATATCAAACAAGTGAAAACGGTACATGACAAACAAAGAAATTATTTTTGGTGAGAATTAATTTTGGAGAATCGCAAGACAAGTACAAGTTTGAGAATTGGAATATCGGTCTCAATGATAATAATGATGTTAGGTCTTGCATTATTTCTTAATGCGTTCACAACATATACAATTACAAACCAGATGAATGTGTTATCAGATTTGAACATGCCAGTTGGCCAAGGAATAACTAGGGCATATGCAATACAGCAAATGCAAGAGCATAGCTTTGAGGATACCATAACATATCAAAAACTATCCAGTCAAAAAAATTATGAAATTTCCAAGATCCAGTTCGAGTCATATGACAATGAATGGAATTATGAAGTCAAAAAGATACATGATTTAGCAGATACATTTCTGAATTATGGATTGAATGATGACACTATAAAAGATCTTACAGTCATGAGTGCAAATCTGAATGAAATAGAATCGATTCATTTAGAGTACACACAAAAAGCAAACCAGATCTTTTATGCATATGATAATGGTCAGACAAATGATTTAACCTCAGTAGTGACAGCAGTCAAGGCACAACATAATCAAATTAGCTTAAAAACAATCCTGTTAAACGATGAGGTTCAGAAATTGACAGACAGTCTCAACGCAGGAGTAGAGGAAAGCAAACAGAAATCGTTCACTTTGCAGATGATAATCATAGTATCAACTGGAATCATGTCGTTGGCCTTGGGATATTTTCTCAATTTGATCAACAAAGACCTAGTACATGAGGTGATTAAAAAGACAAGATCACTTCAAAAAGCAAACAGGAAACTAGAAAGGATGAATGTTTTAAAAGATGATTTCATAAATATTGCATCACATGAGTTAAAGAGTCCGCTCCATCCAATATACGGTTTTGTAGAACTTGCACGAAATGGAGACATTGGAAGTGAAGAGGCCTTTGCAGGAATATCCAAGCAGGCCAGACAACTAGAAGAAGTGGCAAATAGGATTCTTGACATGAGTAGAATAGATAATGGGATATTGCATCTATCATATGAGAAATTCAACCTCAACGATTCTCTAATGGAGATAATATCATCCTACAGACTGAATCTAGATAAAAAAATAAAAATCGAAACTAGATTGGAAAAAGGAATTGACATAGAGGCAGACAGAGTAAGAATAGGGCAAGTGATTCGCAACTTGATAAATAACGCATTAAAGTTTACAGAAAAAGGAGACGTAGAAGTAACCATGCAACACAATATACAGAAAAATTTTGTCGAAGTAACCATAAGTGATTGCGGTTCTGGAATACATCCGGACATACTTCCAAACTTGTTCAACAAGTTCATAACAAAAGGTCCCAAGACAGAATCATGGAATGGTAATGGATTAGGACTGTATTTGAGCAGAGAAATAATAAATGCACATGGTGGGCATATTTTTGCGTATAATAACAAAGATGTAGGAGCTACATTCAAGTTCACAATTCCCATCATGAGACACCTAAATGCTAAAGAATTACACCAAAAAATAATGAATTGAGTATGTTCAGATTGAACACACTAATCTTAATCAAACAAATCAATCAAATCAAATAAGAAAACAAATGGGATTACACATCTTGGCAGCAGACGATAACGAGTTTGCAGGGTTACAATACAAAAAAGTCTTTGAAAAACATCAACATGATATCACAGTGGCAAAAGATGGAGAGGCATGTGTTGAGGCATACAAGAAGAGATTAGAAGAAACCCATTCTGACGCTAACCCATTCAATGTAGTCTTGCTTGACTTTGTCATGCCAAAGAAAAATGGTGTACGTGTAGCAAAGGAGATCTTGGAATTACGACCCCATCAAAAGATAATCTTCGTCTCTGCATTTGGAAACGGGATTTTAGATGATGCCGCAGTATTTCTCAAAGATGATGTAGAGATAATTCAAAAGCCATTTTCTCTAGAGTTTTTGGTCAACAAGATAGAAAGTGGTTATGCACTCAAAAACATGCGTTAAAACGACAGATTTTTTCCATTTTGGACACAATTAATCAGAAAAATTGCAGAGTCATTTATCTATAGAAAATTAATACGTATTCATGATTGACTGAAACAATAACACTAGATCTTCCGCATGCCATGATTCAAAGCATCAACAAGGCAAGTAAAAAAGAAGGATGTACCAGCCAAGAATTGATACGAACTGCGATATCTAAGATGCTTTTTGAACAGTTCAAGCCTACACCAGAATCAAACATGCTCACTACAAAAGATATGAGCCTTGGACCAAATGAGAATCCTGATGACAAAAGCTATGAGATTCCATTAGAAAGAATAATTGCTGTAAGATACACTTTAGATGATGGAAAAATCATACACATAATGCGCGGAAAAAAACAGTGATTTTCAGACACAGTCATTTTTGGTGACTTATACAGTATAATTATTATTTACTTGGTATTTTGGTGCGATGTTTTTTGGCAATCGTATTGTAAAAATAGTAGGAGGGGATTTCACTGTTAACGTACCTCCGTGTTGCTCTACAATATTTTTGCATATTGAAAGTCCAAGGCCTGTACCAGTTTGTTTGGTAGTAAATAACGGATCAAATACTTTGGATTGAATCTCTACGGGTATTCCAGGACCAGTGTCTTCAAATTCAATTTGTACATTATAACCTAAATCCATTATTCGCATTTTTATCTCTCCCTTGTCATCCATCGCCTGTATTGCATTATTTAGCAAATTTGAAAATACAGCTTCAAGTTTTCTTGAGTCACAATTTACAGATACATCTACGTATGGTTTTGACAAGGAGACTTCAGGAGGAATCAAAGTGTTACCAATTGCACCATCAATCATCGAGAGTAATGATGTCTGCTGCAACATGAGATCTGATCTTTTTACAAAATTTAATACGTCATCTATCTGGTGTGTCATTCGTTGAATTGCCCTGTCAAATCTTCCAAAGTGTTGTAATTTCTCTTCAATACGCATGTTTGGCTTGGCGCGCATTATATCCATGGTATTTTTGACAATGGATAGTGGATTTCTCAGGTCATGTGCAAGTCTTGCTGCTAATTCGCCTATCACTGTAAACTTTTCAGCTTTTATCAAGTCCTGCGTCTTTTCATCCACTTGCTTTGCAAGAAAATCCCTCTGCATTGATAGCTCTTTTTCTTTTGATAGTACAGTGTCCAGCTTGGACTTTAAATCTCGAGTCATCTGATCATAGTGAAACTTCTGTTTTTCAAGATCCAGGTTGGATTTTATCAATTCATCATTTTTCTTGTTCAATGAGGCACTAATGTCAAGTAAAAATCCCACTTTATCTTGCAAATCGTGGTTGATGATAGATAATTCCTTAATTTTTTCCATAGATTCGTTTGCAATATTTGTTAAGAGTCGTTCTTTTTCTTGAAGTTCGCTTCTTGTGGCATCCAACTCTTTGAAAGCCTTGCCTGTAAGTACACTCAGGTCTTCTACTAGTGATTTTCTTTGTGGCTCAGGTTGAGACTGGGACAATCCAATTTTTATTCAGCCAACAGATACATTAACCCTTATGGTTGTGTATTTCAAACAAACACAATATACTATAAACTGCCAGATTATGTACAATACAAGTAGCCTACGAAATAGTCTAAACAGACCAAATACGGCATTCATATTTTTAGTATAGACAAGATAAGATATTTCCACAAAGTTACTAGAATAAGACGTGGTGAAAATACATATTCAATCATATTTTTGTGCCATATGATGGTTCCAATTATTCAAACAATGCATTTTATACGACACTTGAGATCGCAATAAAATTCAAATCCAAGATCACAGTTGTTACCTGTTTGTTTAGACCTTCTGAAGAAGAGTCGTGTTACATTTCAGAGCATACAAAAATAGCAGGCGGCCAAAATGATACATTAGTCGAATTTGACAATCTACAAAAGATTTCCATCACAAAAAAAATCTAGTAGAAGTGCGTGCAATGTTTTGCAATTGAGCAGTGGAAACATTAACAACTTTTGCCAATGCAAATAAAGTGGGTTTCATAGTTATGCGCAGAAGAGAAAAAACAGGATTTAAACCACTAGACAGTATAACAATAGAAATATCACAGCATGCTTCATGTCCCATACCGCTTGTGAAATGAGACGATTATTGTAATCACAGGTAGGGCTAGTTTGACAACAATGTCTTGGATGGACTGTAGATTTTTCGGTACAAGACCACAAATCCCAAGAACTCAAATTGCTCTACAAGAAGTATCATATCAAGGTTAACCATCCACCCTCCCATCATATCATTCATTATTGCATATGTCATCGATATGATTTGATCGGCATAACTAACATTTGATGCATCAATTATTGTATTTCCTTGTTTGATGATCATAATCTTGTGAATGTCAGACGGGCTAATTTTATTTGAGTCATAATTTGAGAATATGCTTTGCGATATCAAATTCTTTTCATCATGATATATCGTGTTCCCTCGTTCAATCCATACAAGCGTACTTGCAAAATATGCAATCAACACCAAAGAAAACGCAATTGCAATCTTGCCAGATTTGCCTTTTATTGTTTTTGTCAATTGGCTCAAAAATAAAACACCAAAGCGTCCAAGCCTTTGCTTATGTGCAAGAAATATCAATACAAACATGAGCGATGAAACAAGACCAAGGCTTCCAATCCAGTGTGCTGAAAAATAAGCATAGAAAACCATTCGTATAGGCAAGAAGATACCCGCAATTACTCCAAATACAATTAATTTTTCTTTAATATCAGATAGCCTGTCCCTCAGTGCCTATCATTCCCAATATCATTTGGGCAAGGTTTGATATTTATCTATCTAAGAAATCATACTATCTTGTTAATTTAAAAAAAACTCATTTAGACATCAAGAGCGATCATTTTCTAATTTATCCATGTTAATGCAATAAAAGTGATTTTTTAGAATATGAAATAAAATTAGATCGTTTTCTCAAATTTTTTCAAATTTGAGGTAACAGTCATTTTCCCAGAATGCAGATTAAATCTAACCCATCGGCCAAAATTTTCACCTGTATCTTCAGAGACTAGAGGTATATTATTTTCTTTTAAGATCTGTTTCAAAAATGCAATGTTTCTAGATCCAACATTGAATATGCTAGTTTCAGATTCATGGGCAAATATTGTAGCCCCCCCTGCCATTTTTGCTTTAATCCTTTTTGGGTCTGCACCTTTTTGTATCATGTCATTTACCATGTATGAGAGTGCCTCATCAGCATATTTGCCAATATCATTTTTTCCAGTAAATTTTGTACCATCAGATTTTTTTGGTAACATGATATGTGCCATGCCTGCAACTTTTGACACAAGATCAAATAAACAAATGGCAACACATGAACCAACAAAAGTTTTCAATTCTTTTGTTTCATCATCTATTATTTCCAAGCCTCCCATTTTTATCTCAATTACATTATTCATTGAAAAATCAAACTCTATATCACAAGTTTTTTTACTTCAGAAGGATCCTGAATCAAGAGTATGTGTATACCAATCCCAGAATTGACGCCATGAAGTTCCACATTTGAGACAACCAAGGTATCAAATTCATTTCCAAAATCGGATACTACTGCTTCTAGTAGTGTTCTAAAGAATTCAACAGCATATCCAGGAACTGATGAACAAATTTTGTACCCCATATCAATAGATATTGCATTAATGAGTGATGCAGTAAGTATGTTTCCGATTTCAGATATTGAAGATGTAGCAATCCCAGCAAGTTCACTTGAAATTGGCTTGCCAAGTAACTTTGCTGCCAGCGTTTTTGATTCTTCTTCTGGCAAGTATAACAATACACCCATGTGAATGTCTCCAACGCATTTTATGTATACTGCAGACATGATATTCATTTCTTCAAGATTAGAGATTATCAGATCCAGATTTATTAATGGAATTTCTTGTGTGTTTCTTAGATGGTGGGTTATTGGCTCTTCCAATATAGAACGAAGTGATGGAATTGTTTTTTGAACAATAAAAGAATCAAGGACAGAATTTAATTTTTGCAGATCATTACTAGTACTCAAGATTTCCACAACTCACCATTTATCATACAAAAAAATGAAATTAATTTAATACAAGATGTTTTACAATTTGTCATCATGTTATTTCGACCTGATAACCTTGCTCATCACCATTGCCACATTAGATCTATCAAACGGTTTTATCACATAGTCTCTTGCGCCAGACTTTATCGCGTCCTGTACAATGTGTTTTTGCTCAACTGATGTAACCATGATTATCTTTGCCCTAGGATTGAACTGCATGATTGCCTTGAGGGCCTGGATTCCATCTGCCTTGGGCATGTTTACGTCCATTGTTACTATGTCAGGTTTGAATTGCTTGTAGGCCTCAACTGCTGCAATACCATCACCTGCTTCATAGATTTGCGATACTAGTCCATGAGATACCAGTATGTCTTTTAGTACAACCCTCATAAATGATGCATCATCTACAATCAGGACTTTGACGGTGCTAGTTGTGGACATGTTATGTCTCCAGGCAGTTTTCCTCTAGATATTTCTCACATGGTAGCAATAGCACAAATTCATTCATAACAGGTGTTTTAGAATATAGAGATACAAACTCCATCAATAAGATTTCTCATTAAAGATTCTAATATTATTACGCTTGTTCGATTTGATCATACAGAAATAAAATGTATGGTATTTTCAATTTATGAAAATTATATTTTTAATTATTTTGTTGTAATACTTTTTGATAAATTCTTTCTCTTGCCATCAATGGATTAAATAATTTTTGACATCGCCGTCCAAACATAGTTTCATCCATACCAAGCACCATATATCCAGAATCTTTCAAACCCTTGTAAAACTTTGTAAAGATCAATTCTTGTGCCTCCTTTTCATAATATATCAATACATTTCTACAGAATATAACATCAAAAGATTGCATCGCATCAGATAAAATATCCCCCACTTTGAAAGTCACCATATCTTTTATGGCCTGCACGACCTCATATTCTGTATTATTATCAGTTGTTCTTTTTTGAAAATTATTTGATATTATAGTAGGTGGTAAACTTTCAACACTTTTTGCAGGATATCTACCACGCTGTGCAAATTGAATTGCAATCTTGTTAACATCATTTGCAATAATTTCTACCTCAAGATTAGGTAGTTTTCCAATTGCTTGCTTGAACATCATGGCAATAGAATATGGTTCCTCACCTGAAGCACATCCTGCACTCCATACACGTATTTTACCACTCCCACCAAGATCAGATAATATTTTAGGAAGAATGGACAATTGAAATCTATCAAATACTGTTGAATCCCTAAAAAAATTTGTGACATTAATAGACAGTGAAGCAAATATCTCCTCGAATTCTTTTCGGTTATCTTTTAGCGTGTGAGAGTATTCGGAATAGTCAGAAATGTTTAGAATTCTCATTCTTCTGTCCAGTCTTCTTTTTATAAAGGCAGGTTTGTATCTAGCAAGATCTAACCCATAACTTGCAAAAATATTGTTAAATTCAGCCATTACATCTGCATTTAAGGTTAGATTGTGGATACTCAATTATTTTCACCAAAGCCATTCTTGTTGATAATAAAGTCATCAATCATTTTCTGAGAATAATCAATGTTGAGTTTTCCCATACATTCATCACCTTCTAGGATTCATTATCTTTCTAGCATTATCATAATCCTGGATTATTAGCATGTGTAGTTGTAGACCACTATCTTTGCCAGTAAATTCAACCTCTGTTACCATATCGCTAGTAGGACATACAAATTCAGATGCGTGCGGTTCCAATAATGCAGAAATGGATGTCATTGCAAAATCAGGAGTGGAAAGTTCTACCTTCAGTCCAGTGTGATCAGCTAGTGCATTAAAAAATGAACCCGACATGATATTTCCTACCTCCGATATTGCAGATTTTGACAGATCGTCAAGTGAATCAATTTTATCAGTGCACATTAGTTTTGCAGCAATTTGTTTTGCATCTTGTTCAGGTATAGTGTACAAAATTCCTAAACGAATATCTCCACCGCCATGCAAAAATACAGAACAAGCTATTATTTCTTTGACAACTTTACTCATATCCCCAATCTTAGAAATTTCCACATGTGTTTGTTTAACAACATGACTGATTGATTCTTCAAGAAGTGATGATAATGCGACTGATGTTTTTTGTGTGATATACGAATCAAGAACTCCCTCAAGAACATTCAATTCAACAGAGTTTAACGCATTAGATGACATTTTCATATTTTACACCAGCATGGACGGTTCTAGAATTAATGCAACTTTTCCATCCGGCAGTATAGTTGCATCAGAAAATGCATTCAATGAATTAGATAGACCATCTAGACGTTTTATTACAACTTCTTGTTCTCGTTCAAGTGAGTCTACAATCAGGCCATATGATTTACCATCTTTTTCTACCACTACAATGTTTATTTGAGAAGTGGACATCTCATCAGATGTAGAAACTAGGCCGAGAATTTTAGAAGCCCTAATTATTGGCACAACCTTGTCTCGAAGTGTTATCATTTCTTTCCCATGCACATTTTTTATATCACTCCTATCTACTGTAATCGTAGTTGATATGCTCGAAAGAGGAAGTACATATTTTTGATTTGATATATTGACAAGCAAGCCACCAATTATAGCCAAACTCATAGGTATTGTCAATACAATGTTAGTACCCTTTCCTTTTTCTGTGAGGATTTTTACATGTCCGCCCACATTTTTCACCTGTGTCATGACTACGTCCATTCCAACACCCCTACCAGAAATATCGGTAACTGTCTTTGCAGTTGAAAGTCCAGGAGTTCCAACCAGACCAATAATCTCTTCATCAGACATGTGTACAATCTCCTCTGCCGTTGCGATTTGTTTTTCTAATGCTTTTGCTTTGATAGCTTCCAGATCAATTCCCTTTCCGTCATCTTCTACATGGATTTCCACGCGGTCTCCCATCCTACTTGCACTAAGTCGTATTGTACCTGTTTCTGGTTTTCCTTTTTCTCTTCTTTCAGATGGAGTTTCAAGTCCATGGTCTACCGCATTTCGAAGCATGTGAAGAAGCGGATCAGTGATAGCATCCAAGACAGTACGGTCAAGTTCAATGCCAGAATCATCTACGTCAAGCTTCACTTCTTTTCCAAGTGAAGTTGAAACATCTCGTATCATTCGTGAAAACCTATTGAAGACCTGATCGATTGGAACCAGTCTGATTTTCATTGTCTGGTACTGAATATCAGTTATCAACCTTCCAAGAGTCATTAATATCTCACGACCTTCGTCGGAATCATGAGTGTGCAATATCTGCTCCAGTCTCATTTTTGATATCATCATCTCACCCACCAAGTTCACAAGTGAATCCAAATCTTGCATTTTCACTCTAACTGTTGGTGATTTCACCTGCTGAGTCAATGTAGTGTCTGATTCATCATTATTTTGTTTTAGATCTGATGGATTTTTTACATAGTTTAGGAATTCATCAAGATTGATCTTTTTTGTTTCATCATGTATTAGTTGCTTTAAGAGGTCAATCCCATAAAATATCACATTGCCAAGTTCGGTGGTTATTGTCTCTTCACCTTTTCTGAATTTATCAAAAATTTCTTCTATTGTTTTACAAATCTCGCGAATCTGGTCATAGCACATGGTTGCTGCCATACCTTTTATGGTATGAGCAGATCTAAACAATACATCAACATGTTCTCGTACATTAGGTTCTTCTTCAAACTTTAAGAGATGTTGGTTTAAACTTTCAACATGTTCTAATGCTTCTTGCACAAACATCTCACGGTATTTACTATTTTCAGACAATTTGCTTTACCACCTTGATAATTTCATGCGCCAGATCATCAGCATCAACCATTTTGTCAACGGCATGAAGATCATTTGCAGCTTTTGCCATGCCAAACACTATAGAAGATGACTCATTTTGAGCCAGTGTAAGTCCACTTCTTTTCTTTATCACTTTCATTCCAAAAGCTCCATCTTGTCCCATCCCAGACAACAATACGCCTATCGTATTTGCACCAAATACCTCTGAGGCAGATAGCATTGTGACATTCACTGCAGGTCTTACACCAAATCTTTTTGGCCCGTGATCTAGTTGGATTTGACGTGAAGGCATCACCATCATGTGCACGTCCCCAGGAGCAAGCAATGCAGTGCCTTCCATTATTTTGTCACCTTCTGCAGCCTCTTTTACATGAAGTTTGGAAACTGCGTCAAGTCTTTGTGCAAAAGTGGATATGAATTCTTTATTCATATGTTGTACAACTAGAAATCCTGCTGGAATGTCGCTTGGTATATCTTTTAGAATATTAGTTATTATTCGCGGTGCTCCAGTTGATGCACCTATTACTACAACTGTTGATGCCACTCCCTCAGATACCGTATTTGTGTTTTTAGATGGCCTGAGTTTTGAAATTGCCTTTGGGATAAGAGCATCCCTATTAGACTGAGATGCAACTTCTATTTTTGACAGTAATGCGCCCTTGAGTTTTTCAACTACATGTGAGTCGTCAGGTGGTATAGATATGAAATCAACTGCTCCAAGTTCCAGAGAATCTAGAATTAGTTTGGCATTAGATGGACTATAGTTACTAACTACAATGATACGTAAATTTTTGTCTGGTAAAAGATTTACATTTTCAATAAAAGATAATCCATCCATGTTTGGCATCTCCATATCTAAAAGTATGATGTCAGGGGATAGGTGTCGTAGCTTTCGTAATGCCTCAAGTCCATCTCGTGCAGTCTCTACTATTTTGATATGGCGTTCAGAAGAAAGTAAATCACTTAGAAGAGATACCATGTAAGGCGAATCGTTTACTATCATTACGCTTATCTGATTTTTCTCAGATGTTGTCATCATGTTATTTCGACCTGATAACCTTGCTCATCACCATTGCCACATTAGATCTATCAAACGGTTTTATCACATAGTCTCTTGCGCCAGACTTTATCGCGTCCTGTACAATGTGTTTTTGCTCAACTGATGTAACCATGATTATCTTTGCCCTAGGATTGAACTGCATGATTGCCTTGAGGGCCTGGATTCCATCTGCCTTGGGCATGTTTACGTCCATTGTTACTATGTCAGGTTTGAATTGCTTGTAGGCCTCAACTGCTGCAATACCATCACCTGCTTCATAGATTTGCGATACTAGTCCATGAGATACCAGTATGTCTTTTAGTACAACCCTCATAAATGATGCATCATCTACAATCAGGACTTTGACGGTGCTAGTTGTGGACATGTTATGTCTCC
>JABDBR010000028.1:11975-15694 GCA_013288545.1 Nitrososphaerota archaeon
AGATACCAGTATGTCTTTTAGTACAACCCTCATAAATGATGCATCATCTACAATCAGGACTTTGACGGTGCTAGTTGTGGACATGTTATGTCTCCCGCACAGAAGATGTAGTATCTTTCAAGAGTTTTTCCATGTCCAAGAGTACGACAAGTCTACCTGAAATTTTTGCCACACCTTTTACATATTCTAGAGACTCAAGGCCTCCCGAAAGACTAGTTTCTACTTCTTTGGATGTGATTCGCATCACTTGATCAACTTCATCAATTAAAAGACCAGTAAGTTGCCCTTCAACGTCAGCCACAAGAACACGTGCTTTTGGACTTGGAGTACCATCACTTGAAAAACCAAGTTTTTCTTTTACGTCTATTACTGGAACAATCATGCCTCTCAAGTTCATCACTCCAAGGACATAGCTTTTTGCATTAGGTACCTTGGTGATGGACTCCAGTGGACGTATCTCTCTGACCTGTTCTATCAAAACACCATATTCTTCTTTTTTATGCAACTTGGAATCAAGTAGGCTGAATACAACAATCTGTAAATTTCCTTCAATTATTGTTTCACTCACTATATCATTACCTCTTCTTTTATTTCACTAGATTTTCTTGTTGTAGAATTGGAATTGTCTGGTAGTTTGAAACCGGCAGTAATCTTTGTAAGATCATCTGCCATCACTGCCATTTTTTGTACAGATGCTGCAATTTCTTGAGTTCCAGCTGTTTGTTGTTCAGTGGCAGCAGAGGCTTCTTCAGTTGCTGAAGCATTTTGTTCAGAAACTGCTGCAATTTCAGAGGCAGCCTTTGACAATTGTTCTATTTCACCGACTTGAATTTGTGTGATATTTGCCACATCTAGTACGTTTACGGATACCTCGGTTACTTTGGAAGCTATCTCGTTGAGTGCCTTTAGTGCTTTGTCTATTACAATTCTGCCTTCTGATACTTCTTTTGTGCCTCCCTCTATACTCAATACGGTAGCTTTAGCATCTTCTTGTATCTGTTTTATCAGGCCATCTATTTCTTCAGATGATTTTGCAGAACCCTCTGCAAGTCTTTTAACTTCATCAGCAACTACTGCAAATCCTCTTCCAGCCTCTCCTGCACGGGCCGCTTCTATTGCAGCATTGAGTGCAAGTAAATTAGTCTGATCTGCAATTTTTCGTATCACATCCACGACGGCAGTAATCTCTCCACTTCGCTCTGCTAGCTCTTTAATCTTTTTTGCAGATTCATTTGTGACACTGATTATCTTTGACATTCTAAAGTCTGCTTCTGCTGCAGATTTTGAACCGGTTGCAGATATCAGTCCTACTTCTTTTGTAAGCTCTGCAGTTGTTCCTGCTTTCAAAGCCAGTTTTTTCATTTCACCTGTAAGCTTGACTACTACTTTGCTTGTTTCTTCTAGCTCATGGGCCTGAGTTTGTGAACCTTTTGATATCTGTTCTATAGTTGAAGAGATTTGTTGTACAGATGAATTCATTTGTTCTGTTGAAGAGACCACTTGATCAGAATTTGAAGCAACAAGTGATGAGCCAGCCCTTACTTGAGATACCAATTGACGTAAACTAATTACCATGTTACTAAACTCATTAGTTAGTTTTCCAAGTTCATCATTTGATTTTGATGTTGACAATTCTACTGTAAGGTCACCATTACTGATTTTTTCAGCAACAGATGCCATTTTTAGAATGGGTCTTGCAATAGAGCGTGCCATAAAATATGCAGAAATACCCACCACTCCTTGCATTACAATGCCAGTCACAACATACCTCATAGTGTCATCACTGCCAGAAGCATGACCTGCAGCAGAATAACTTGCAATAGATATAGTTGCTATAGATATGGCCGAGGCTACATTGACCATTGCGATGATTTTTGTTTTGAGACTTTTTTGAAAAATGGACTTGAAGTTCATTCTAACGTCAGTTTATCATGCGAGAGCCATAATATGTCCACGTGTGTTTGAATTGATCATACATAGAAATTACTATGTTATTTCAGCAGAGATTTTTTGTATTAAAATAATTTAAAATTCGGAATCAGGATTTTGTTTTTGTATGTCTGCAAGTTTCTTTCTAAGTTCTTCTTCAGCATCTATTGCTCGTAGTTTTGAGGAAACAATATCATGAAGTAATTCAACATCACGTCTTGCCAATGCCCGCTCCTCTAGTTTTAACAACTCTCTTTTGACATACCCTAGATGAGATAATCCCCAGCGATACCCATCCTCTTTGCTCAGAGGTTCTAGATCTTGTGCCCTCATTGCATCCCACATACTATCAAATGGATAACCATTTGAGACATTATTCATCACTGGGAAATCCTCACTCATGAATTAAAACAATTACGCATGTTTTAGATCTATTTTAGACCATTTTGGTTTCCAATTCAGTTGATCGCCTCCAAGATGGTCAGTTTTTAGGATTTTGGTAATTCCAAAGAGACTAGGCTTTTAGTTTTTGAACAATTACAGAATGCCATCCTGAGGCATACGTTTCATAGCCAGTAGAGAAAGCATGTGCAATACAGCATTTTTCATCACTATAATCAGATATGGTAAAGCCTTTTTTCTCCTTGAAAAGTTCATTTTTGCCCAAGAATTCTATTTTATCCTCAAGCAACAAATCCTTTGAATCCGCGAGAAGTAGACCATTTTCATCCACTATGCAAATTCTTGTTTTATCCTTTTCTTCATCAGCAATAGGCACGCCCTTTACAATTTTTTGTGCTAGATCCTCCCAACGAAATATAACTCCAAGTATACCTATCACAGAGCCATTTTGTTCACCATGTTCTCTAACCGTACAAGAAAACACAAGACTTAGTTCATTGTTTACCATAGAGCATTTGTTGACAGTCTGGAAACCAAATTCTTTTCCACTGTTAGATTTCATTGCACTTGAAAACCATTCTGAATTTTTTACATTCATACCAACAGATCTATAATTCTCAGGTCTACCATTTGCCACTACATTTCCATCAAGGTCACATAATACAAGATCAAAATATACGGTGTAAGAATTCAGTATTATACCAAGTCGTTTTGATACGAGATCATAACTTTCTTTTGTTTTTTTCTGTAATGCGTTTACAATGGTATCATCAGTTGCCCACCAACGTACATCACACGATCGTTCATACAAGTTTCTATCAATTAGATCAATGTTAGTCAGTGCAAGATCAGAAAGCCTAGTTCCCCTGACAATTGTTGCTTGTGTTTTTATCAGATTCCCCAACTCATCAATAGAGCCGCGACTTTCATTTCGCATTTTTTTGCTCACTATACCAATTTTACCGGAGAGATCATTCATTTGTTCTGCTACAACAGAAAATGCTTTTCCGGCCATGCCAGCTCTACTTGCCTCAATTCTGGCATTGATGGCAATCATGTGTGTCTGACCGTTCAGTCTCTCAATTTCATTTATTGCAGATTCTACCTTGCTTGCGAGTATTTCAGATAATTCTGCAACCCTTTCAAGTGTAAAATTACCGCCTTTCTCTTTGGCACCTTGCTTTAAAGAAGACATTGTATCTTCTGGTCTCAACAAAGCATTACTCATTGTAATTCACACCATGCAAGAAAACATCAAACAGTACACAATGGGCAAAATAACACATTTTTATCATCTTTTTAGCCTTATTTCCATCATATAGGATAGCGTATGTACGGAATAAACATACATGAAGCAGACCCCTGAATCACTAAACAGAGTCAATTTT
>JABDBR010000029.1 GCA_013288545.1 Nitrososphaerota archaeon
TCCTTGTATTCTTGCCCAACACCCAAGTAAAGAATTGGACTAGATGTCACCTTTACAATTGATATGGCAGCTCCACCACGTGCATCCGCATCACTTTTTGTAAGTATAGCACCATCAAATTTTGTATAATTATGAAATTCCCTTGCTTGGCTTACGGTATCATTACCAGCTAGTGAATCTCCAACAAATAACTTTAGATCAGGATTTACTACTTTGTTAATTTTGGATATTTGGTCCATCAAGTTTTTACTTGTTTGCATTCTTCCTGCAGTATCAATTAGGATACAATCTATCTTGTGTGATTTTGCATAAAGCACTGCATCTCGAGCAACAGCTGCAGGATCCGAGCCATAGTTTTGAGCAATGACTTTGACGTTGAGTCTCTTTCCATGCTCGCTTATCTGCTCTATTGCACCTGCCCTATAGGTATCAGCAGCTGCAATTACAACAGAGTACTTGTTTTCCCGCAAAAAATTTGCAACTTTTGCAATTGTAGTGGTCTTTCCAGTTCCATTAATTCCCATAAATGATATGATGTAAGGGTCTCCAGTTTCCTTCTTTTTTTGAATGTTGGATAAGATATCGACTGCTCCTGCTCCATCAAACATGCTTGAGATGCTTTTTCGCAGTTCCTGCTTTACGACTTCGGCAATCTTGTCTTTGTTTACAGTGGAACCGATTAATTGTTTTTTCAGGTCGTCTTTTAGTGAATCAATGACTTCGGTTGCAACATCAGATTCTAGTAATGCAATCTCAAGCTCAAACAAAACTTCTTCAATATCTTTCTCTTTTAGTTCTTTTTCTCCAAAACTTTTAGCCGCTACAGAAAATGCGTTTCGTAGTTTTTCAAACATGGTATACTGCCTTACTGCATGGGATTACGATTTGATTGTATAAGTTTGTTCATTTCGTGTTGTCCCTGTTCAAGTTTCATGGAAACTTCTTGTCGTTGTGATGCCAACTGTTGTAGTACCATCTCAAGTTCCTTGATTCTAGATTCCATGTAATTAATTGCAGAGTTTTTGTCTTGCTCTACAGAAGCTCCTGCACCAATGTTTACAATCATTTTTTGTTCAGGATTTATTTTTGCCTTGACATAGACCCCAAGACCTACTGGCACAAGAGTTTCACAATCAACATTACCAGTCATTCCCTTCATAGATTCTACTGCATTTGCAGCTTCCTGCAAAAGTTTCATTACAGTTTCTTCTCTTTGTACCAAATCAGTTAGGTAAGATTCCAGAGCTTGCAACTGTTGCATCAAGGCTTGAGCTTGTTCTTCACTCATTTGCAAAAAATTCCCTTATTGGCTATAAATTCATTCTGAAAAGTACAAAAAACAAAAAGAAGAAAGGAATTATGCCTTTGCCTTTGAAAGTTTTGCGTCTACTTCATCCCAGTTTATTACATTCCACCATGCGTTGACATAGTCTGCACGTCGATTTTGGTATTTTAGATAATAGGCGTGCTCCCAAACATCCAATCCCAGTAACGGGATAAGGCCTTTGGTGCGTGGACTTGTCTGATTTGGCATTGTAGTAAACTCAACTTTTTTTGTCTGAGGATTGAAAGCTAACCAACCCCAACCACTTCCTTGTATTGCAATGGTATCTTTGACAAATTTTTCTTTAAAGCTGTCAAAGTTTCCAAACACAGAATTAATAGCTTCTTCTAAGCTACCTCCTGGTTTTCCGCCACCACTTGGTTTCATATTATTCCAGAACAGAGCATGGTTTTCATAACCTCCTCCGTGAAAATTCACTGCACCTCTAACATTTTCCGGAACTTGATTCAAGTTTGAAAGTAACTTGGTTAGTTCCATGTTTTGTATTTCAGCACTCACGGTTGCAAGTGCATTATTCAAGCCATCAGTGTATGCTTGATGATGCTTTGTGTGATGAATTTCCATTGTTCTGGCATCTATGTGTGGCTCCAATGCATCATACGAGTATGGTACTTTTGGAAGTTCATATTTTGCCATAAAAATTACAAGTCTCTCTTGCAATTTATGGCTTTGGTTGCAAATGCATTTTATCTAGTCCCAATCCAGATACAATGTGATAGAGAAATTACTAATTTTTTCTCTTGCTTTTGTTTTATGTATTACATATTTTATTTCCGATTCTGTTCAAGGAGATAGTCTTCTTTCAAAGAGCATACAACTAGTTGGAGTTCAAACTCCAAGACAGCAAGGCTTGGATGGTCAAGGGGTAAAAATCGGAATAATAGATACCGGTATTGATTTTGATCATCCAGATTTGCACGGTTATGGAAAATCAGGGAGGGTTGCAGGAGGATATGATTATGTCAATTCAGATCAAAGCCCAATTGATGTAAACGGTCACGGTACCGAAGTTGCAGGCATAATTGGCGCCAATGGTAGTTTTTCAGGCATGGCTCCAAAATCCCAGTTGTTCTCATACAAGGTATCATCCACTGGAGAATCCGTCTCATCTGACTATATCATCCAGGCCATATCTCGTGCCATAGAGGACAAGATGAATGTGATAAACATCAGTCTTGGAGTAAACAGAACTAATGATGAGTTGGAAAATGCAGTCGATGAGGCAGTACAAAAAGGAATTGTCGTAGTTACAGCAGCCGGAAACAATGGACCTGATGACAAAACCATTGGAAGTCCCGGGAGGGATTTTAATGTGATAACTGTAGGTGCATCATACAACAACATAACATCAAGTCTTGTATCAACTCTAGAAATTGGAAACAAGCAGTATGATGCCCTGCCAATGCTTGGTATTGATGTTTTAAAAAATTCAATCAGTGGAAAGATAATCTATGGTGGATATGGAAGAAATAAAGATCTCAAAGACCTGGACGTCAAGGATTCAATATTGCTCGAACAAAGAGGTAGCGACACAAAAGGTGAAAAGGTATTTTTTTCTGAAAAAGAGAAAAATGCTGCAGACCATGGTGCAAAGGGTCTGATAATATTTAACAACCAAAGCGGAATTTTTTTCGGAGAGCTCATAGGACCCAATGCAACTAGAGGGTATCATCCAAGTATTCCAGTCATTTCAATATCAGGCGATGATGGTCTCAAGTTAAGATCGATATTAAAAAATAATACAGTGGGCAGCGTGAATGTATTTTATCATCCAGACTTTGTAGCAGCATTTAGTTCACGCGGACCAGTCTCGCCATTTTATGCCAAGCCAGATCTTGTTGCCCCTGGAGTGTATGTGAACACAACTTCAATTGATGGAAAGTATAACTTGACTAGCGGAACAAGCATAGCAGCACCACACGTTACTGGAGCAGTAGCCATATTATTGCAGAAATATCCAAACCTGGACCCAGCATCAATAGCATCCCTGATAATTACAACAACTGATCCTGTCACCGATGCATATGGCAAAGTATTCCCAATTAGTGTGGCAGGCAGTGGAAGGTTAAACATCACAAGGGCAAGTTCTGCGGATTTAATTATCATCCCTCATGGCCTGGTCTTCAATCTCTCTTACGAAAACCCCAATGAGACTAGAGCGTTACACTTGAATTCGATAGATAATGGAATAATTCCAAAATTAAAAGTTCAATTTTCATCCAATGAACCAAATCTTGCTTTCAGTTATACCATTACCAATAATACAATAAATGCACAGATTACAGATGATATAAAAAAATCAGGCGATTATGACGGATTCATAACTATTTACGATTCAAAAACTTTGTACCATGTTCCAGTTCTGATTCATGTTACAAAGGGAACAGTAATGGCAAACCAAGTTAACACGCACATTGATTTTTCAATCAACTATCCCGATAAATGGTCATATGCAAAAATTTCTTTGACAAAGGCAGGCTCACATGACATCAAGACAATAGGAATCACCCCACAAGATACTAGGGCAATAGTAATCCACAGTACGGGTGAATATTGGGTACAAGCTGACATCAAGGTAGGAAATGAAACTGATCATGCATATCAAACACTAACGGTAAACCACATTGAAGAAAATTATTTTGATGTTGACAATATTTTACAAATTCCAATCAAGCAGCTAGTAATCATTTCTTCCATTCTAATTATTGCAGCTCTAGTTGTACTAGTAAAGCGAAGATAAAATTAGACTTGGGGGCCAGCAGATTTTATTTCTGGAGCAACATTTCCAAATTTTTTGAAATTGTCTACAAACATTAGTGCCAGTTTTTTTGCAGACAGGTCATAGGCACTCTTGTCAGACCAAGTGTTCCTTGGGTTTAACACTTCAGACGGAACATCAGGACATGAAACTGGGACATCAAAATTAAAAACATCATCGTGCCTATATTGCACCTTATTTAGCTCCCCTGAGAGTGCTGCAGTAACCATGCTTCTGGTATAATGAATATTCATCCTCTTGCCAATTCCATATGGCCCACCTGACCAACCTGTATTTATCAAATATACTATCGTGTTGTGTTTTGTAATTTTTTCTCCCAGTAATTTTGCATAAACTGATGCATGTCTTGACATAAAGGGAGCACCAAAGCATTCAGAGAATGTTGCCCTTGGTTCAGTGATTCCTCTTTCAGTACCTGCAAGCTTGCTTGTATATCCAGACATAAAGTGATACATGGCACCTTCTTTTGTCAATCTAGCTATAGGAGGCAGTACACCAAATGCATCTGCTGTTAGAAATATTATGACTTGGGGGTTTCCACCAAGACTTGGAATTACTGCACCAGGAATGTAATCAAGAGGATAGGCCGCTCTGGTATTTTCTGTCAGACTGCCATCATTGAAATCTGGCATCATGGTTTTCTTGTCAATTACAACATTTTCAAGTACTGCTCCAGATCTTATTGCATCCCAGATTTGCGGTTCGGCATCTTTGTTGAGATTGATGCATTTTGCATAACACCCGCCTTCAAAATTAAAAACTCCTTTATCGGACCAACCATGTTCATCATCACCTATCAACTTGCGATTTGCATCAGCAGATAACGTAGTTTTTCCAGTACCTGAAAGACCAAAGAATAAAGCTGTATCACCACTTTTTCCAATATTAGCAGAGCAGTGCATTGGAAAGACACCACGTGATGGCAAGATGTAATTCATTACAGAAAACATTGCCTTTTTTATTTCTCCAGCGTATGATGTTGCTCCAATCAAGACAACTTTTTTTGTATAATTAAGAAGAATGAATGTATCAGTTTTTGTACCATCTGTTTCAGGTGTTGCCTTGAAATCATTTAGTGCAATAACAGTATACTCTGGTTTATGAGATTCTAGTTCAGATGTAGTTGGCCTAATGAAGAGTTGTCTTACAAACAAGCTCTGCCATGGATGATCAGTTATGATTCTGATTGGCAATCTGTGTTCTGCATCTGCACCAACAAATCCATCAAAGATGAAGATCTCTTTTCCATTGATGTGTTTTTTCATCATTTCAAATATTTTATCAAACTTGTCTTCTGGAAATGAGTGATTGATTTTACCCCAGTCAACAGTATTGTGAGTTAGTTCATCATCTACTATAAAACGGTCATCTGGGGACCTTCCAGTATATTTTCCAGTTTTTACTGCCATGGCGCCATTTGCAGTGAGAATACCTTCGTTTTTTTCTTCGATTAGATCAATGAGATTCTGGACCTGCAAATTTCTTTGTATTTTTGCAGGCTTTATTCCCATTTGCTCCAATTGAGATACAACGTGATGAGTGATCGTAGGTTCCAAATCCTCTATCATCTAGTAAGACGATTCCCTATGAAAATCCTTATTATCTCTTCGGATCACGGCAGGCTAAGCAAGAAACGTATTTATTGTAAAAATTTAGTCAGAGTCGTGTACATGCCTATCAATAAAGAAGCTCTTGAACTTAGAAGAAAGGTGGCTGAGCACAGACCAGACTTTGTAAGACAAGAGAGTTGGAGATATGCAAGACTTGCAGAAACATGGAGAAAGCCAAAGGGCATGGACAACCATCAGAGAAAGCAGAAGAAAGGATGGCCAGCTCTAGTACGAATTGGATATGGTGGACCCAAGATCGCAAGAGGATTACACCCTTCAGGATTTACAGATAATTTAGTTTACAACTTGAAAGACTTGGAAAAACTTGATCCAAAGAAAGACGGTGTTAGATTTGGTCATGGAGTAGGAAAGAAGAAGCGAAATGAAATAATTACAAAAGCATTAGAAAAGAACTTTAAAGTATTCAACGCGAGAGTGTCAGCTAGTGGTAGTAAATCTTAAGTCCAAAAGAAAGCTAGTCTCCAGAATTCTTGGAGTCGGTGTAGGTAGAGTAAGATTTGATCCAGAATATCTAGACGATGTAACTGATGCAATCACTCGTGACAACATAAGAAGTTTGATAACTGCAGGAACAATTCAAGTAAAACCAGTTGTAGGAACTTCAAAAGGAAGAGCACATTTTAAGAAAGCACAAAGACGCAAACGTGGTACTAAACAAGGTTCTAAAAAAGGAAGAAAGGGATCCAGAGTAGGAAAGAAGGAAGTATACGTCAAGAGAATAAGAGCAATGAGACACCAGCTAAAAGTTTCAAAATCAAGAAAAGAAATTCCGAATGTAAGTTATTGGAAACTGTACAAACAAGTTGGTGGAAATCAAGTAAGAAACTTGGCTCACCTTAGAAGCTTGATAGAAGAAGTTCGTTCCAAGAAATAAACTCAGAATCTAAAGATTTTATCTTTATCAAGAATTTTTCCTTTCTTGATTTGCACTCCTTCTTTTGAAAGCATGTTGGTCTTTATCTTCTCCCCCCATGCATAGCCCCCAATCTTACCAGTGGATAGAATTACTCGATGGCATGGAACTATAACAGGAAAAGGATTTTTGTTCATAATTCTTCCAATGGCGCGTTGTCCATTTTTCAGGCCAACAGCCTTTGCAAGCTCAGAGTATGTTGTTACCTTCCCCTTTGGAACTTGTAAGAGTTTTTCATACACTTTGTGCTCAAGTTTCAAATTTTTATCATCTCCAAATTAGTAGAGTTTATCATTTCAACTATTTTTTGTTTACTCTTCCCAAGTCCACTCCAATCTACGAGTGCAAATTTGGCTTCACTGTTCTGCTTTAATATATGATTAAAAAGGTCCAAATCCATACTATCCAAACCATGTTTTGGGATTACAGTCCCTAATGCAAGATCGCCATCAAGTAATTCCTTATTGAATTTACTAGGATAATGAGTACCTCCAAAACATATAGCGACATCATATTTTTTTGGTGATTCAGACATTTCTTCTAGGACAATCTTTGCCACATTTTCACACAGTTTTTTATCGGTCCATTCTTTTTCAGTTGTACCTATTTCAATGAACAGTGTGGGCTTGCTCAAGGCAGTAGGTCCATGATGAGTTGCCTCTATTGTTATGTCAAACTTTGAGAAGACATCCTTTTCTTTCCACAACCTCTTCATGTATGATTTTTGTAAATGTGGGTGAGGTATTGCCACTTGTCGTGCAAACCCACCATACATGGCATCGCTAAAATTTCCGGTACTATGACAAGTCAATGCTAGAGTTCCGCTTTCTGAAGCATGCTTTGACAAAAATACATACCCATCATAATGATATTTTTCTTCGAGCCAGTCTGCCGATATTGCAGGAGTCGGTATTATTACAAGATCAAAACCATTTCCGCGATAAATTCCATCTTCTTTTTTCATTTGTTTTGAGATAAATGATGCCATATTGGAACCAGCAGGATCAGATTCGTATGCAACCAACAATTCCATATGATAATAGTCAAGGCACCACTTTATTATCTTAAATGAAAATATACTTTAAAATTTAAATAATACTAGTAGTATAACAACAACACGAAAGTCAAACTAGATCCAAATGTAAAGAGAGATACTACATCAATCAAGATAGACCCTTCAGTCTGGAAAGAAGCAAAAAAAGATGCCATAGACAGAGAACTGGATTTGTCCCAATTGGTAGAAATTGCATTAAAGACATGGTTAGAAGATGAAGATCCAAAGAAAGTAAAAAATGAATTAAAAGAGAAATAAAAAATGTCCCATTCTGAAGAATATAAAAAAAATTTATCAGATATTGCAGGTGTACTAGAAAGATACAGCAAAGTGTTTGAACGTCTTGCCAATGTTACGCCAGATGAAGAATTGAAGGCAGTATACAGTTCATTACAGACAATGAATTATTTTCTCGGCAGATCATACCTAGTTTCCATCAATGTACTAAAAGAGGTCAATGTCTTGTTTAATGCAATAGAGAATCTACCAAGAAAGTCAGAGTATGAAGAAATTAGAAACCTGGTTGAAAAACAAAAAGAGAACATTGTCAGCACCTTGATTCCAATAAAAGAGGCATTTGAAAGATCAGTAGAATTTGAAAATTTTGGCAGAGAGAAAACAAAAGATGCGAATGGAAAGTGAGTGAATAATTGCCATACAAAAACCAACATTCAGACAAGATACAATCAGTGGTTCCATTGAAGATACTGGGAGCCAGAAGCAGAGAAGATCTCATTGAAGAATGGTTATCATTGAATCCAAAAGACGTAACAGATTTTGACCGAACCGGCATCAAAAAAATCACCACCCAAGTAACCATAACGTTTGATTTTGGTAAAGAAGAATGTCTACTGGCATTTCAGCCATTAAAGTAAGACAAGCATAGAAAAATATTCATCCCCTCAAAGGTGCATCTAGAACCAAAACTAGTAAAAGATAGACGCAAATATCTAAACAGCTAAGATGATGTAAAGTACCGCAATCCATGTCCAAAATAAGAATTATAAGGACACTTTAGGAAAGTTCTCCATTGATAAAGGTAAATCCAAAACAGATGCTCAAGGACATGGTCAACACTATGAAACTTGCCAAAAAGTCAGACAAGGAGGACTATATGGAACACTTGAGACTAGTAATTCTGGGAATGGCCACACTTGGTGCCATCGGGTTCATAATTCAATTCACATTTGCTGTTATCAATTTAGGACATAGATAAAATGGCTCAAGAAACAAAATCACACTTTTTCGCAGTTAGAACCACAGGAGGTCAAGAAAAGGTTGTCATGGGACTCTTGGAGAATCGAATCAAACTAAAAAAACTTAACATACAATCAGTTCTACTTTTAGAAAATCTCAAGGGATATGTTGTCGTAGAGGCAATAGATGCAAACGCAGCATTTGATGCATTGCAAGGAATCAGACACATAAGAGGCCAACTAAGAGGAGAGCTAACATTCAAGGACATTGAAGGTTATCTGGTTAAGAAATCCACCGTATCAGAACTTGTTGTGGATCAAGTAGTAGAGATTATCGGCGGTCCATTCAAGGGAATGAAAGCCACGGTCACAAGAGTAGATCATGACAAAGAAGAAGCTACAGTGATTTTACTTGATGCACCATACCAATTGCCAGTTACTGTTGATGCAAATTATCTCA
Organism: Nitrososphaerota archaeon; assembly: GCA_013288545.1. Lineage (GTDB taxonomy): Archaea > Thermoproteota > Nitrososphaeria > Nitrososphaerales > Nitrosopumilaceae > Nitrosotalea. The sequence continues at coordinate 9,379 of JABDBR010000029.1, forward strand.
AACCATCAACTCATTAGCAAGGATTAAATTTACATTTTAGAGGAAAAAGAAAACATGGCAGACATACAGACAGTTTCTGCACTTGTAACAGGAGGCCAAGCTAGTGCAGGTCCTCCTTTGGGTCCAACTTTGGGACCACTAGGTGTTAACATTTTACAAATAGTTACTGCCATAAACGAAAAAACTAAAGATTTTGAGGGAATGAAAGTACCTGTCACAGTCACTGTTGACAAGTCAACAAAGAAATGGACTGTAGAGGTTGGAATTCCTTCTGCTGCAGCTCTAATTCTAAAAGAGGCGGGCATTCAGAAAGGATCAGGAACATCTGGTGCCACTTGGGTTGGAGATATTTCACCAGATTCTGTTGTCAAGGTTGCCAAGTTGAAAATAGATTCATCTTATGCATTAAACATAAAATCAGCATCAAAAGAAATAATCGGAACTTGTCTTGCACTTGGAATCAAAATAGATGGCAAGAATCCAAAAGAAGCAACCGCTGATCTAGAATCAGGCAAGTGGGATGCAAAATTCAAGTAAATTATTCTGTCACTGAATAAACTGGATCTTTATCGGTTTTCTGCAATTCAACAAAAGTTTCTGTATTTTGTATTCCCTCTATCTTTCCTATTTTTTCTATAGCCACAGTGTGCAATTCCTCAAGGTTCTGTGCCCTCAGAGTCAACAAAATATCAAATCTTCCAGTAACTTCAGAGATTGCAACAATCTCGGGAGTTTTCAATAACGCCTTGTGTATGGCGTCCTTTAGCTTGGGATCTCTGTTAATACCCATAGTAGCTCTTACTCCAATGCCAATCAAAGACTCGTCAACTACAATGGTAAATTTCTTGATTAGTTTTTTCTTGACAAGTCGCTTTACTCTGCTATAGAGAACCGAAGTGTTTACACCAAGTTTTTTTGAGAGATTCGGAACTGATGTGTTACCATCTCGGCTAAGTTCGGTAATTATTTTCATATCTAATTCGTCGAATTTGTGCAACTTTGCGACTTGTTTTTATTACTATTTAATAAATGTAAGTTACTTTTCCAAAAGTATTCTTATTTCAAGACTAGTGATACCATACGAAATTTTTACAATTATATAATTCGCGAACGATTTTGTCGCTAAAGGATTTTAAATAGGCAAATCAGAAAGCTTTTGTAATGATTACCGAGTCCCAGATAGCTCAAATGATATCAGACGCTAAAAAGAATACAAAGGCAAGAAAATTCAAGCAAGCAGTAGAGCTAATCATGGTTTTCAGAGATATTGATGTAAAGAAAGGATTTGCGATAAATGAGACAGTCCAGCTACCAAAAAAGATGAACAAATCATCTGCAATATGCGTAATTGCATCAGGAGATCTTGGTACAAAGGCAAAGAGTGCCAATGCTGATTTAGTAGTAGACAGTGCACAAGTAACACAGATGGGTTCCAACAAGAGAGAATCCCGCAAGTTAATCAACGGTTATGACTTTTTCCTTGCAGATACTTCAGTAATGGCAAATGTTGGTAAGACACTAGGTCAATTCATGGGCCCTAGAGGAAAGATGCCAACACCACTTCCATTTAATGCTCCAATTGAATCAATATTGGAGAGATTCAAATCTTCAATTAGAGTTAGACTGAAAAACTCTCTTTCATTGGCATGCAAGATAGGTGATGAGACAATGTCTGATGCAGATTTGCTGGCAAATGCTAATGCAGTTATCAGTACAATAGAAAAGAAATTACCAAGCGGTGACAAGAACATCAAGAAAATAATGATCAAAACAAGTATGGGAAAAATCGTAAAACCAACACAACCGGGAACAAAGTAAGATGCACCAAAATAGAACAAAATATCCTCAAAAGAAAACGCAGATGTATCAACACCTACAAGAATTACCAGGCAAATACAAAGTCATAGCACTAGTTAGAATGGAAAAAGTAAGATCTTCACAGTTATTACCATTAAGAAAAAAATTCAAGGGCGAAGTAGAGATTGTAAGCATAAAAGATAAAGTTGCACAAAAATCACTTTCTACATTAAAGATTCCAGGACTTGAAAAACTTGCAGCAAATCTAGTTGGACAATGTGTCTTGATGTTTACAAATATGAGTCCAATCAAGCTCAACATTTTGCTTGGCAAAAACAAGATAATGATGGCAGCAAGGGGCGGAGACAAGGCAAGTATCGATGTAATAATCAAGGCAGGTAACACTGGAATCACCCCAGGACCAATTCTTACTGATTTTAAAGAAGCAGGAGTATCAACCAAGATTGATCAAGGAACAGTTTGGATAACAAAGGATTCAACTGCAGCAAAGAAAGGAGACACGATATCTGCAAAATTGGCTACCCTACTGAGTAAACTTGATGTCAAGGCAGTAGAGGCAGGTATAGTACTAAACTCAGCCTTGGAAGACAAGATAGTGTACAATCAAGAAGAGCTAACAGTAGATGTAGAACAATACAGAACAGCATTTACCAAGGCACACCAAGAAGCATTGGCTCTATCAATAGAGATAGGATATGTAACAAAGGAGAACGTCAACATCATACTTGCAAAGGCTGCCCAGCAGGCAAGATCACTTGCAATAGAAGCAGGCTTCCTTACTGATGATACCAAGGATGCAACAATACAGAGAGCTCATGGACAAGCAAAAGCATTGTCAGGAAAGCTAAAGGGTTACAGCACCCAATAATTTAGGCAAACCACATTTCAACGCACTTTGGGCAAGTTCCAGTTGTATTTCATGGCAATCAATCTCAAAACAGTGGTAACTAGAATCACCCCTACTGTTGCTATTTCAATTTGTAGTTTGGCCATTAGAATAACATAGAAAATAACTACACCAAGAAAACTTGCTGATGCGTACAATTCCTTGACAAAAACCATCGGTATTTCATTTACAAACATATCTCTCAAAATTCCTCCTCCCACAGCTGTCACCATTCCTGCCATGGCCATTGCAAGAAAATTCATTCCAAATAATTGGTATGCCAAAGTTGCTCCAATTGCAGTAAAGACACCCAGTCCAAGTGCATCAAATTTTAAAAACAAGTTCCAGTGTTTTTGCATTTTCGGATACAAAAAGAAGATAGCAATACCTGTGACAGTAGTAATAATTACATAATTTGGATCAGATATGGAATGAGGTGGAAAATGTCCAAGGACTATATCCCGTATAGTTCCTCCAGCAACACCTGTAATTGTTGCAAGAATGATAATTCCTACAATGTCTGCCTTGTGTTCAATTGCCTTGAATGCGCCTGTTACGGCAAAAGCCATAGTTCCAAACAAATCTAATATTAAAACAACATTTTGAATCTGGGACGAGAATTCAGTCAAATAGTAGAGTAACCAGTACTAGGGTAAATAATGTTTAAGAGATTACAAAAAAGGGAATAAATTACAGATTTAACCGAATAGTGCGGAAAGACCTTCCATTGCCTGCTCTTCAGTCTTTGCAGATGGCAGTTCAGCTTCTTTCTTGCCTTCGGATGCGCCTCCACCGGATGGTGCCGCTGGTGCAGCAACTGCTACTGGGGCAGCCTTTATTGCTTCCTCAATGTTTACATCTGCTAGTGCAGCGACAAGTGCTTTTACTTGTGCTTCATTTACTTCAGCACCAGAAGCCTTTACAACATTAGCAATATTTGCTTCGTTGATTTCCTTCTTTTGTTTGTGCAAAAGCAAAGCAGCGTATACGTATTCCATTGTAAACGAATTTTGCAAGAGGCATAATATAAAACTATGGAGCCTTGGAAAAAATAAATCTAAATTGATTTGTCTAGTTTAAGATCTTAAGGCCCCGACAGATCGAGTACATGTATTTCTTCAGATCTTTGTCATAAAGTGTATCCATCCTTTGTTTTAAAACTCGTTTTGCTTGTTCTCTTTCTGGACCATCAGGCAAAGAAAGTACGTTGTTAATCAACTCAGGTATTGATTCTCTAACCCAGCCAGAAATAATATTATGAATATTTTTGTGGATCTTCTCAACTGGATCACTATTGACATCAAAGACTCCAGTGAAATTATTGTGTTCCACTCTATAGATCAAGGCAAATATGCACTCCTTTGGATTGGGGCTCTTCAAAATTTCAAGTGATTGCGGTCCAGCTTTTCCCTGTAATACTTTGTTCTTAAGACCTACCAGATTGATATCATCTGATTCGGAGAGTGCTCTTGCTACTGACATGAAATACTTGGAGATTATGTTAGAGTCTGTATCGATACCTATCTTGTTTATCATGTGTTTTGTTATGGGTCCAAAGCAGCAATCGTATGCAGTTGGAGTTCCCATTGTTATCCACGCAAATCTCTCAAGACCTGCTCCCATGTCGATAATCTTTTGATCCAAGGTTGAGTAATTGGTTAGATCTCCCTGAAATTCTGTAAATACTGCATTGCCAAGTTCTAGTCCTCTGACAAAGTATTCAAGTGATGAGCCAAAAGATCCTCCACCTGCCCAGACATCCTCTACAAATACTATCTCCTTTTTGTGAATTCCAAATCTCTCTGTAAGAAGTTTGAAATCAAGCTCTACACATTTGTCCTTCCAGTATCCATGTGAATTTGGTATACTGTGTTGCCCTATCATGCAAAAACTGGAGAAATGTCTCCCCGTCACTCCTACATTTTCAATGTCTTTGAATCTAAGACAAGTTTGCGGAACAACTAGTGGGTTGGCAGGAAACTCAAAGACAACTTTGGAACCCATCACCCTTTGAAAGTCTACTATTGATGCGATTGTAAAATAAAGATCGTCACGCCATCTACAAACTACTGGATACCTTCCAACTGACTTGTGATTGTTTTGTACAAAAAATGATTCTACTTCTTTCCATGCCTGTGTATAATCAAATCTCTTGCTAGTAGGTGGGTCTCCAATGAAGGAATAGCTATTCTCTATATGATCAGGACATAGGCTCATCCCA
>JABDBR010000030.1 GCA_013288545.1 Nitrososphaerota archaeon
TAGGGGCTCCAAGTCAAATACAAGATACAAACCAGGAGACAGGTCCAGGAATTCCAGCATGGGTAAAAGACAGTGCCAAGCAGTGGTCGGTTAATTCAATATCTGATGACGAGTTTGCAAAAGGATTACAATATTTTATCAGCAATAAAATAATCTTGCAGAGCCAGACAGGCACTAGTTTGAATCACATTCCAAGCTGGGTAAAAAACAATGCAGGACTGTGGGCATCAGGACAAATTTCAGACGAAGTGTTTGTCAGAGGACTCCAGTATCTGTCAGACAACAAGATAATTTCAGTTCAATAGTAAAACTCAGACACAAAAAGAGAACATGATTTGTGAAAAGTTAAATTGCAACATTTTCAACAATATCTTGATGTCAGAGCTAGTCCAGTATCAGATACAGCAGTTAATTGACAATGGTCAGACAGTCCAGTTGACACTTGCAGAAGATGTCCAGACAGAGCCAGTCTCACAAAAACAACTAATGCTTGATGCAATAAACCAGAAACTAGACCCAGAACTCAGGGACCAGATTGCACCATTCATAGAGGCAATACTTCAGGCCCAGCCAACAATTGCAATCAAGAGCTATGCCCAGACATCAATCGTAATCACAATGCCAAGGCGAAGATATGAGAGGATGGGCAGTCCAGCAGTAGGCCAGAGACTGGAAATTAACATAAAAAAGATCTAGACTAGTTTTTCAATCTCAGGTACGGTTTCAAGAGGCAGAGAACAGGTAAAGTCCCTGCAGACATAGACCTTGGTTTTTGCATTGTCAAATTCTTTTCCTGCAAAAAACTGCAAGCCCTTTAGATCCTCAAGATCCTCTTTTCTTGAGATCATGACAAGGATTGCTTCTGGTATGAATTTTTTTAGGAGATAGTTTTTCACGTCGATGTTTATGGGATTTATCACTGTAATCTCAACTGGCTTTTGCAAGTATGCATAGATGGAATTTAGCAACTGTCCAAACCCAAACGGATTTTCTGCAGCCATCACTGCAAGAGATTCCATCACTTTTACTGACACATCAAGATATTTTTTCTCTTGTGTAATATGATACAGTCTTAGCATTACTCCTGCTGCAACAGAATTTCCAGATGGCAGTGACAAGTCATAGATGTTTTTCGTCCTTATGATAAGTTTCTCGTGGTTGTCTGCAGTAAAGAAAAAGTTCTTGTGATTTTCATCCCAGAAATGGTCAAGTAAATAATTTGCATAGTATGTAGCAAGGTCAAGGTATTTTTTTGATGGTTCCACTTCAAAATAATCAAGGAGTGCATTTACAAAATATGCATAATCGTCAAGGTATGCCTTGAGCTTTGACTGGCCATCCTTGTATGTGTGAAGCAGTTCTCCATTTGTTACCAGTTTCTCTTCAATGAATTTAATACAGTTTTTGGCAGATTGTATAAAGTCTTCATCTCCAGTTACGCGATATCCTTTGATAAATGCTGTAATCATCAGCGAGTTCCAGCTTGTCATGATTTTGTCATCCCTCCCAGGGCGCACCCGTTTTGCCCTTGCAGCATAGAGTTTCTCTCGTGATTGTTTCAAGATTTGTATAATTTCTGATTCTGGCTTGCCAAAATGAAATGCTATTGAGGATAGGTTCATGCTGTTATACAGTATTGTATGGCCCTCAAAGTTGCCGCCATCTGTTACATCATAGTATAAACAAAAGATGTCAGAGTCTTTTCCCAATATTTCCTGGATCTCTTTTTTCTTCCAGACATAGAATTTTCCTTCTTCTCCTTCAGAGTCTGCATCCTCTGCAGAATAAAATCCTCCATCAGGAGACGTCATTTGCCCCAAGACATATCGTAGTGTATCACGTATGACCTCAAGATATCGAGGGTCTTTTGAAATCTGGTATGCTTCAGCATAAACTGGTGGTAACAGTGCATTGTCATAGAGCATTTTTTCAAAATGCGGCACAAGCCACCTTGAATCAGTAGAATATCGGTGGAATCCTCCCCCTAGTTGATCATACATTCCACCGTTTGCCATTTTGGATAGTGTCTTGAAGACAAAGTCTTGGAACTTTGCAATTCCAGACAATTTTGAATACCGTAGAATAAATGAAAGATTAGATGCATTTGGAAATTTTGGAGCTTGGCCAAATCCCCCATTTGTCATGTCTGCAATTGATAACAAGTTTACTGCAGCTTCATCAAGTATTGATCGTTCCAACTTTGAATCTGTTGCAACAGACTCTGTCTTTTGCAGCGTATTGATAAAATTTTCAGCGGCTTGCTCTACATTGTTTGGCTTTTCTTTCCAGGCTTGTGCAAGCTGTAATACTAGACTTCCAAACCCAGGTCTTCCATAATTATCAAGAGGTGGAAAATATGTGCCAACATAAAACGGCCTTTGGTCAGGGGTCAAAAATACACTAAGAGGCCATCCCCCACTTCCGGTTGTCAGCTGACACACCTTTTGGTATATATCATCAATATCAGGTCGCTCCTCTCTGTCTACTTTGATGTTGACAAAGTTCTCATTCATGGCTTTTGCAATCTCTTCGTTCTCAAATGATTCATGGGCCATGACATGGCACCAGTGACATGCACTATATCCAACACTAAGAAAGATGGGCTTGTTTTCTTGTTTTGCCTTGGCCAGTGCCTCTTGGCCCCATGAATACCACTGGACAGGATTATTGGCATGCTGCAAAAGATACGGGCTAGATTCTTTTATCAAACTATTTGGCAATACACCATACAAGAAAATTACAGTATTTGTATTGATCTCTTTAACAGAAACAATAATCTTACAGGTTTTTACACCAAATTCAAGTAATGAAGTTTAGAGCAATTTTTTTCATTGTGGCAGTGTCCATATTTTGTGTCGCATCACATACCGGACAGGCCTTTTCACAGCAGCCAAGTACGTGCCAGCCCCAAACCATTTGTGCACATCCAGGCGATGTACTACGGTATAGCATTTCATTAAGAGACATCAACAGTTCTGCGACATACAGTTTTGGACAAATGGTAGATTCAAGTAACATCAACCTAGTACAGAGCCAAGAGGACAAGAGCGGGATTCAAAATGCCACCCTAGTCCTAAACCTAAAGACAGGTTTTGTACACAGCGTGCAAGATGCCAGCGCAGTAAGGCCATTTCTAGAGATCTTGGCATCACCAATCAACTATACCAAGTCAGACATGTCAGTTACAGAACTGGTGACAGACTTTAATGGATTCAAAAGAATTGCACTTGTTGCATTCCACTCTAGCGAAAACAGTACATCAAAAGTTGTATACGATGTAGAATCTGGAATCCTACTAGGAGAGCATTCATCATCAATTGTAACAATTAATGGCAATCCAGAGATTGTAGAGTTTTCAGACAAGCTGATTAGCACCAACATGATAAGTTCAGACTCGGACGCATTCAAGAATCTGAAAAGCAATGTGTCCATACCAAAATGGGTCAAAACCACTGCAAAAATGTGGTCTCATGGAGACGTGCAGGACTCGGAATTTACCAATGCAATCCAATATCTCATATCAAATGGAATAATGCACATTCCACATGATGTCTCAGGAAACAGTTCATCTCAAACAATTCCCACATGGCTAAAACACAGTACCTCAATGTGGGCAGACGGCAATACTACAGATAATGACTTTGTGCAAAGCATCCAGTGGCTCATCACAAAAGGCATAATCCAAGTAGGAAACTAGAAAATGGTTCTGCCATGAATTGTAAAAGATGCCATCATACAAGTGATGCACACATACCATCAGATGAAAGCAAGTCTCTTGTAAAATTTGGCAAGTGTCTTGTAAGGACTTGCACATGTATACAATTCTTAGAGCCTATCGAAGAAATTGACGATGAGTTGATCTAGATTTTATTTGGGCGTCGAAGTGACTGTAACGTTTTCTGATAGAGATACAGTCTTTGTACTGTTAGTATGATTTGGTGGTACTATTTTGGTACTATTAGTTGAGGTATGATTTGATGACGATGTTGTTGCCTTGTCAGCAATTGCAACGTTATCAGAATTGTTGTTTGTTGGCGTACCGGATTTTGTACTAGTAGAATTCATCGTAGTGGTTGCTAGTTTTCCAGTAGCATTTGTAGTTGTAGAATTAATTTTGGATACAATACTTGTGACATTTTGTACGACAGGAGTTATCGTGGTAACATTAGCTGGTACCACAGGAACCGGTGGCGGAGGTATTAATTTTGCAGGCGTTAGTTTAATCTGGTTGATATTTTCAGATGCCATCATAGGATCATAACTTGTTCCAAGTACCTGCTTTAGGTTATCATCAAATGATGAAGTAAATGTGAGTATCTGGATTTGTGGATCAACGTTTGCAGAACTGTACCTTGCAGAATCATTTACTGCAGCACCTTGTGATGCATCAAGTGTTTGCGGAGCAAGTCTTGCGCCAACAGGCATTGCAATATTAAAAGACACTATATCATATCCAGAAGTAGGAGTCAAGGCATAAACTTCGGCCAAAGAAACTGATTGCGTATTATTTGCAATGGAATTACCAAAGATTAGGACTTGGCCTTTTAGACCATCATAATCTGGGGTGTGTAGTGCTCTTAGTTTTTTTGCATCATCCAATGTACCGGTATGGCCCAAGAGTAGAATCTTGGCACCAATTGGCTGGGTGTAATCAAATACTACAAGATTATAGCCAGCCTTTGGAGTCATGGCATCAATTTCTTGTTTTGCCATAATATCACCTGAGAAATGATAATTGTTACCTATGAATAAAACAAGCAAGCCAATGAGAACTAGTGATACTGAAATTACAATCAAAGAATAGCCAACTTTTCTATAGTTGTGAGGATTCTTGTCTTTTACAACAGGTTTTGGGCTGTCTGATGGCCCAGTAGGATGAGACATTTGTTTCCCAACAATTGGGGGCTGAATTTAATCTTTTATTGTGATAACATGGAACAGCCAAACCGGGTTTTCAAGTCTACTTTTTGACTTGATCCATTTTGAAGATCTGCACCATCATCAGATCTAGTGCTTTTTTGATATGCTCAAACTCGTCAACAAAGTGTTTTTGATTTTCTGCCAGCACCTTTAGCACGCCCATCAGAGACTTTTTTTCTCTGTCAGTTGATGCAGCCTCCAATGCGTTTATTTTGGATATCAGTATGTCAAGTTCTTTTTTGAGTTCCTGACCATGTGGTTTACTCTTGTCCATCAAGTTGAATTTGTCTGTCATGATATATGAATATTAAAATCAAGGCATGAAATAGAATGTACCGTGATTGAGGAAAAACTAGAATCGCTTGGCATAACGCTTCCAACACCTCCCAAGCCTGCGGGCTCGTACATTCCAGTTGTAAGGACAGGCAACATGATCTTTGTATCAGGGCAGATTCCAATGAAAGACGGGCAGGTACAATTCAAGGGCCAGGTGCCAACAAGCATTTCAGTAGAGGATGCCCAAAAGGCAGCTAAACTGTGCATAACAAATGTCTTGGCCCAGCTAAAATCAGAACTTGGGACACTAGATAAAATATCAAAGATTGTGAGAGTTTCAGGATTTGTCAATAGTTCTCCAGAATTTTACGAGCACCCAAAGATAATCAATGCTGCATCTGACCTGCTCTTTGAGATATTTGGTGAAAAGGGAAAACATACAAGAATTGCAGTCGGAGTTGCAAGCCTGCCTTTAAACTCGGCAGTTGAAATTGATTTGATTGCAGAGACTACTTGAGTTTTAAATTAAATTTTTTCAAGAACAGATTCATCTTTTCTTTTGGTATGACTGCGCCGCATGCCTTGTCATGTCCTCCACCAGAGCCGCCAAGCTCTGTTGCCAGTTGATTTACAATCCTGCCAAGATGTACCTTACAAGATTTTGAACCCCGTACTGATACCGCATAGATTCCTTGCTCTTCTCGCAATTTGTATGACACACCCACTTCTTTTCCTGATAATCCAAGAACAAAGTTTACTGCCATGCTTGCACCAGAGTCTGTCACTTCCATGTAGGAAAGGTTTTTCATTTTTTTCATGTTATCCTTGACTTTTTGTATGACGCCTGAAATTCTTTCTGCTTGGATTCTTGCAAACTCGAACGTATTGTTTATCTGGTGTGGATATTTAGAATCGCTTAGCTCATCTACTAGATATAATAAAAATTCAGGATCTTTTTGGTGGCTTGTAATTGTAAATGTAAGAACTGTAGCCTCCAAGAGAACAAACTGTCTGTCAAATCTTTGCAGTTGTGCAGCTCCAATTGGCCTGTCTTCCATGTAATCAGTTACTGCAGCGCAAGCTGCAAGAAAAGAGCCATAGTCAGACAGTTTTGTCTTGAATGCATTGTACACTTGGACTGTAGTGCACTCGTTTACCGTATGAATTAGTTTTACCTTCAAAGATTTTATCTTCTTTTTTATTGGCTCTTCGATATCATGATGGTCAATGTATGTAATGGCGACCTTGTTTTTTCGTAATGCCTTTAGTAGTTCTACAAACTGGTCCTGGTTTGATTTGCTCAGTCCAAGGTCGCAGATAAATAACGTCTTTAGTTTTTCATCATTTTTTAGTGCTTCAAGCTCATTCATCAATCCTGGATAATCAACTAGTTTTGTTTCTCCTCCAAACGCTTTTCGAATTAGTGATGCAGAGCTTACTCCGTCAGCATCTTCTTTGTGAGAAACACAGACAACTCTAGTTCGCGCCATGGATTATTCACGAGGTTTAAACCCCTCATTTAAACTAAAAAACAGGCTTTGCTTTCTTTAGGCTCATGTATGTCTTGAATTCTGCAACAAGTGTTTGATGTCCCTTGACATCTTGCAGCACTACACAGTACATGTCATAAAATGAAATTCCAAGCAATCTAGACTCTCGGTCAAGATCAGAAATCTCTTGCAAGACCCTAGGGTCTTTTGTCTCTACCACAAAATTGTCCACCATACGGACAAATTCGTCATCCCATTGGCTCATTTCTACCAATTCATGACAAATTTTGCTATAATTACCAAAGTTGTTAGATTAGACCAACTGCTTAATTTTTTATTTACCAAATTAGTAATAATTTAATACGTATTTTTTCCATTGTAACCCGTGCAGACAAAGAACATTGGCCTTCGAAACATCGAAGTAGCAGATACCAAAATTTCTGCAATAGATGGAATCAACGGTAAGCTGATTTACAGAGGCTATGACATACTAGACCTGGTAAAAAAATCAACCTTTGAGGAGACAGCATGTCTTCTTCTCAACGAGGACTTGCCTACACAGGATGTCTTGTCTGCCTTTTCAGATAAACTTGTTGCAGCCCGTGAAATTCCAGTTGGATTAGAAAAAACTCTAAGAAATATCCCCAAGACTGCAAACCCGATGGATGTATTACAATCTACAGTATCCATGATGGCAGTATATGATACCCAAAAAGTAGACGACCGAGAAACTAACTACAACAGAGCAATTGACCTTATTTCAAAAATTCCAATCATTGTTGCATGCTGGGACAGGATAAGAAATGACAAGGAATTGATCCAGCCATCAAAGAAACTAAACCACGCAGGAAATTTTCTGTACATGCTTACAGGAAAAGAGCCAGATACAGAGGCTGCAAGAATTTTTGATATTTGCCTGATATTACACGCAGAGCACAGCTTTAACGCATCAACGTTTGCAGCACGAGAGGTAGCATCAACACGCGCCAACATGTATGCTGCAGTAAGTGCTGCAGTGGGTGCACTAAGTGGTGAACTTCATGGAGGTGCAAACTTTCAGGTAATGAAGATGCTTTTAGAAATCGGTGCAGTTGATAAAGTTGAACAGTGGATAAAAGACAAGCTTGCAAAAAGCCAGAAAATAATGGGCATGGGTCATGCAGTGTACAAGACATTTGATCCAAGGGCCGAAGTTCTCAGAGAGTTATCAAGAAGACTAGCAGAAAAGACTGGACAGCCGTGGTATGCAATAACAAAAAGAGTAGAAGAAATCACAGAGGAAGAGATGAAAAAGATCAAAAGTTCAGATATTTTCCCAAATGTTGATCTTTACAGTGCATCAGCATACTATATGCTAGGCATCCCAATGGATCTTAATACGCCAATATTTGCAATATCCAGAGTATCTGGATGGACAGCACACATCATTGAAGAAAAATTTGCTGAAGCCGCACCAAAACCAATGCTTTACAGACCAAAGGCAGTATACGTGGGAAAATATTGTGGACCATCAGGATGCGAATATGTATCCATTGAAAAACGACTGGCGCAAATTTAGATATTATTTTATTTCAATAATTCCGGTACATTTTTTTCCAAGTTTAGAAAATAGCCGTATAGTGGATTCAAACTCTAGAAGATTTTTACCACGTCTTTAGATAGAATGAAAACACCATGGATGATGTTGGAAAACAAATTCAGAACAAAAAACAATTCTGGCAAAAACGTGTTTGCTCTAGTGTTTGCTTCCGTTTTGTTGGCATCACTTGGAGTATCAGCAAATCAAGCATTTGCAATGGGTCAAGCACCGTCAACATGTTCCAACAGATATGATGGAACCATTACTGCCATGAAAATAATTGTTGGACATACTAGGACATATGATCCAATTGCACATCCTGGCGTAACATTCCAGTTACGAAATGACAAGTCGTATACGGTGACATTTACCATCCACACACCTAGCCAAAGCTCACAGAACAACACACTTGTCGGGGACACATGGTACGATACAAGTGCTCCAGGATATCAACTGGGCAAATGTGTCACAGGCGCAGGCCCAAACCAAGATGTCACAGTAACTGTAACTGAAACACATCCAGGCAACCTTGCACCCCAGACAACACAAAATGTATCATGGAAGACTCTAGTGCCAGGAGAGACAACATTTAACATAAAATGGATAAATCCCTAGTGATGCTACGGATACATCCTATCAATTTTTAATTTTTATCAAGCAACAGAGTAGAGACTAATTTTTAAAATCAAGTGTATGTCTAGTTTCTATTTGCAAGCCAATCTTTTGCTTTGGTATCTACATCGTGTCTGTGCAGCACATGAAACACCATCTCATAAAATGTAATTCCTCGTTTTTGTGCCTCGCCGTCAATCCATTTTAGTCCTTCTGCAAGCTCTGGATCATATTCTGAAAAATCAACAAGCTCGTCGACCATATTTGTAAAGAAGGAATTTGCTTCTAACACGATAAGCAAATTTTCATTTTTCTTATTCAGTAGTATACAGAAAATATATTGACATATTTAGTAAATATGTTGACATGGAGCACATTTACTTTTTTGATGGTGATCAAAAAAAGATCTCATGGACAATTGAAAACTCTCAGACAAGATCTGAAGAGAGTAGAATACACGCAGAATATTTTTACGATATCGTAACACCGGAGCAGTCAAAGTACATCGCACTTCATGTTGGAATTTTTTGGAGCATTGGTAGATTCATAGTAAAAAATGGCGACATTGTAAAAGTAATGTTAGATCAAAGATCAATGTTTGATCGTCTTGTAAAAAACAAACCAACTGATGATGATTTTATAGAAAAAAGAATGCAATTCATTGATCAGATAATCAAACAAAGAGATCTTGATGTCAGATATCAATTAGTAGATCCCAGCGAAAACAAGGCAAGCAAGTTATTACTTTCGTAGCACAAGGCCAACATCCATCAAGTTTGTTCCAGTAGGACCAGTAAATACAAGACCTCCATGCTTTTTGAAAAAATTGTACGAATTGTTTTGGTCAAGATATCGTTGTATCGCATCCAATTTTTGATGTGATTGCCAAATTGCACCTGCACAATCAGTTTTGCCATCAACTCCATCAGTACCAACTGATGCTACCGTGACATCTTTGCATTTTTTTGATAGATCAGATGCAACATACAAAACCAATTCTTGGTTTCGCCCACCCTTTCCCTTTCCGGTTACAACAACAGTGCTTTCACCTCCAAAGATTATGCAATTCATCTTTTTGCAAGAAAATGTTTTAGATATTTTGGGACCAAGATCTTGCACGTTGCCAGACATGCAACCCAATAATTTTACAGAATATCCTAGATCTTTTGCTCGCAATTTCATTGCGTCAAGGCAGTCTTTGTTGGTTGCAATGACATAATTTCTTATTTTTGCTTTCTTTGGAGTCTCTGGGATTTTTCCTTTCACACCTAGCGATAAATGCTGTAAAACACTCTTTGGGACAAGTTTTTCCAAGCGATATTTTTGTAAGATCTTTTGAGCATCTGCAAACGTTGTTTTATCATAGTAAGTCATGGCTGATGCAATACTTGAGAGATCGTTTCCTACCACATCAGACATTACAAGAGATACAGCATCAGATCGTAGGTGTTCTAGCATCTTGCCGCCCTTGATTTTGGACAAGTGTTTTCTGATGCAGTTAATGTCTCGGATGTTTGCACCACATTTTAACAATAGATCAGTTGTTGCCTGCTTTTCTGCTAGCGTGATACCATCAGGCATGGCAACAAGAGATGACGAGCCCCCCGATATCAAAAATAATATCATGTCGCCAGAATTTGTCTTGTCAAGAAATCGAATGATCATTTTTGCAGCAACCAGACTGTTCTTGTTTGGGAGTGGATGACCTGCCCGAATTATTTTAAATTTCTTGTTTGGCATCTTGACTATACCTGGTGCCACCAGTATGCCTCCATCAATATGTGTCAACGAATCCACTGCACCAGCCATGACACTAGATGCCTTGCCTATTGCAATGACAAAGACACGATGATACTTTGCAAGATCAATCTTTCTGCCAGGCATAACCAAGTGATTATGTGTAATAATTTTTTGAAGATACAGTCGTGGATCTGCAGCACCAAGGCCTGCATCAATGATAGACAAGGTATCTTTTTTTGCAGAATTTATTGATACTGGTTGAAAATTTCTAATTATCATTTATTGCCATCGTACAACAAATAAGATTTGGTCAATTTTGAGTCTTTTTATTGACGTTTTAAAAAAATGAACCGGTATCCATTACCTTTGTTACACTTTTTTTATATATCCCAAGATACAAGCCCTATTGTGTCAAGAAATGTGGTAAAGGTATCAGCAATAGGATTGCTTGGAGCTTTTGCAATCATGACAATTCTCATGGTACCAGCTTATGCAGACCCAATTGTAAAACCAACTAGTGCCGGAACACTGAACATCAGTTTTGAGACAAATCCAGCAACACCAAATCCAGGTGACCAGACAGAACTTAAGATTAGTTTTCTTAACAAGCAAAACACAGCCCAGCAGCATATCGATTACAAGGTTTCCGTAACACAGGGAGAAAATCAGGTATTTGGAACACCAATTACACATACCGCAGAGGGTGCAGTAAGCATTCCATTCCAGTTCCAGACAGCAGGAACTTATCAGGTTACAGTTGAGGTCCAGGGAATACTATTCCAGCCAATCCCACCAGAGACAGCAAGTTTTACAATTGTAGTTGGTCCAACAGTACCAGAGTTTGGCCCAGTAGCTGGAATGATAATTGCAATATCCACAGTTGGTGTGATTATCTTATCCAAGAAAACCCAGTTCCGCATTTAGACTGGACCAAGGCAATAGTATAATAATTGTTTCAAGTGATAATTTTTTCATGAATACAGTTCGAATGCCAAAGACAATTAATTTCGGTAAAGATGCCTTGTCCGAGACACAATATCCAAAAAATGCCCTAGTTGTAACAACCGCACCGCCGGATGTATCAGCCAGATGGCTTGCAAGAATGAAGATTCAAGATTATATGTTATATGACAAAGTAGAGCCAGAACCATCAATTGAAACAGTAAACAAGGTCATGGCAGAATTCAAGCCAAAGAACCCCTCTGCAATAATTGGTCTTGGCGGAGGAAGCTCCCTTGATGTTGCAAAGTATGCAGGAATGGAGATGAAGATTCCAAAGATACTCATCCCAACAACATTTGGAACAGGTGCAGAAATGACAACATACTGTGTTCTAAAATTTGATGGAAAGAAAAAGCTCTTGCAGGATGAAAGATTCCTTGCAGACATGGCAGTAATTGATGCTTATTTCATGGAGGGAACACCAGAGGCAATTGTCAAAAACTCTGTCTGTGACGCATGTGCACAGGCAACAGAAGGATACGACAGCAAACGAGGAAATGAATTTACCAAGATGCTGTGCAAGTCAGCCTTTGATGTGCTCTATGATGCAATAATGAACAACAAGCCAGAGAACTATCCATTTGGTTCAATGCTCTCAGGTGTTGGATTTGGAAATGCATCCACTACACTGGGTCATGCATTGTCATACGTCTTTTCAAACGAAGGTGTGCCACATGGATACTCGCTATCATCATGTACTACCGTTGCACACAGATTCAACAAGTCCGTTTTCTATGACAGATTCAAAGAAGTCATTGAAAAACTAAAGTTTGACAAATTGACTCTAAAGGCACCTTATGACCAGGCAGCAGATGTTGTCATGACAGACAAGGGCCACTTGGATCCAAATCCATTGCCAGTAGCAAAACAAGATGTTGTCCAACTTTTGAAGGACATTGTAGACGGAAAACTCTAGTCTACTTTTTTCATTTTCATATTTTTGTGTCAAGGTACAGTGATCTTGGATCTTTTGAAAATTCAAGTGTCATAGACTCTAAATTGGCAACTAATATCATAAAATTACTAGACTTAAATACATCTAATTTGAGACAACTATAGAAGGATTTCATGACGCTAAAATTTGGAATTCAACAGGGACTCAACGTTGCTCGCCTGGGATTAAACGAAGATCAAATCATTACAGCTTGTGTTCTAGCAGACAAGACAGGTTATGATTCTATTTGGTACATGGACCACAGCAATGTTCCACAATGGGACAAAGCCATAGTAAACGATCCATGGGTTATGCTTTCTGCGATTGCATCAGTTACACACAAGGTAGAACTTGGAACTTGTGTCACAGATGCAGTAAGACGACATCCATCAAACATTGCACTTGCATCAATTACACTTGACAGAGTATCACATGGCAGAGGAACTTTAGGCATTGGCGCAGGAGAAGCACAGAATCTCAAAGAGTTTAAAATTCAATGGGACAAGCCAGTAGGAAGATTTGAAGAACAATTACAAGTCATCAAATTGCTTTTTGATTCATCACCATCACACAGGGTCAATTTCAAGGGTGAATTCTACCAATTAGAAGAAGCATGTCTGCAAGCAAAAAGTATTCGAAAACCAGCACCACCAATTTACATGGCAGCAGGAGCACCAAGAACACTTGCACTATGTGGCAAATATGGTGACGGGTGGATTCCAATTGGATATACGCCAGAGTTGTATGCAGAACATGCAAAAGCAATCAAGGCATCCATGAAAGAAAATGGAAGAACAGACGAGAACTTTAACTATGCAGTTGATATTGATGTATACTTTTCAGAGGATGCAGAAACCGCATGGGCAAAGATGAAAAATGCTGTAAAAGTCAGCTTGTTCAAGCCCGAAGTTCTCAAGGTTCACGGCATTGAAGATATCGCAGGTTTTGATTTCAAGAAATACTTTACAGAATATTCCATGTCAAACCAAGAATGGATTGTAAAGATGAGAGAGGCCGCACAGACAATCCCAGATGACGTTGCACGATCATCAATAGGAATGGGTACGCCAGATGACATCATTCCAGTCTTTGAAAAATTCATGAAGGCAGGTGTCAATCACTTTATAGTAAGATTCTGGGGTTCAGGATACTTTGGCTCTATTGACAAGTTTGCCTCAAGCATAATGCCTTACTTTAAAGACCAGAACAATCCAAGAAAGTAATTTTTCCAAGCCCTTTTGATTTTCAGTCATCTAGAATAATTTTTTGAATTCTACTTTTACAAGTAGGGCATCTACTACTGTATTGTGGCACATTTATGGTATAAACAGTTCCACAGAGTCCACAAGCACGCAGTGTATTGCGTT
>JABDBR010000031.1 GCA_013288545.1 Nitrososphaerota archaeon
CAATCAGACAAGAATCTGAGTTGGCTAAATTCTGCATGGTCATTGGTTTGCCATACGAAGCAAGATCTCATGCTAAAAACATCCAGAAAATGGTAACGCGATTATTCCACCCAAAGAGGTGTGATGTAGTACCACAGGTGCTTGGTACCTTGATTGATGTGGATTTATCCTCTGCAATTGTTACAAGTATTGGACAGGGTACCACCGAGATTGTTGCATTCAAGGATTATTCTGCAATCAGGGGCATTTCAATTCATCATGCAGTAAATGACATCAGCTCAAAACTTGGAACTTCTAAAACTGCTTATCTTGATAATGATATCTTCACAAACCCACAGGTAAATCCACTTGTAGCAATGCTTGCAGATTCAATACTTGATGACCTCAATGGGATGCGTCAAGACTTGCAACACTTACCCATAGTTGTATCCGGAGGAGGCATAATGATTCCTGGTCTAAAAGAGGCAATAGAAACAAGACTCTCACAGGATATTATATTGCCACAAGATCCGGTCATGTCAAACGCGTTGGGACTATTCAAACTTGCATCTCAGGAATGTTGACCAAATCTGAACGTAGATTTATTCATGACCCAAATTCAGTTTCTAAATCATACAAGGTCGTACTCAAAAGTAGAATCAACAAAAAGATTCGAAGATGTAGTTCTGATCTAAAACTAATTGTAGAAAAAAATTCTGAATTACAACTAAACCTTGAAGTATTTACTGAACTTTTTGACCGGGTTGAACCATTACGGAATTCTGTAATTTCTACAAAGAAAAAGCATACTGAAGTAAAGAGTCCAAAAATGT
Organism: Nitrososphaerota archaeon; assembly: GCA_013288545.1. Lineage (GTDB taxonomy): Archaea > Thermoproteota > Nitrososphaeria > Nitrososphaerales > Nitrosopumilaceae > Nitrosotalea. Next base: position 813 of record JABDBR010000031.1, read on the forward strand.
CAATTTTGGACATGAACAAGATGGCCTAGCCGTAACTCCTTATAAATAAAATACATTTTATGCGTAAGCAACACCAGCTTACAAACAAAAAACACCGCATATGTCATTTGGCAACATCGCCACCAATTCTAGAATCTCTTTTGATTTTTTTAATCTACATCCAACAAACCATACCACTCTACACTAATTTGACATGTGATTATTACGGAATTCTGTAATGCTTGGATTGCCCATCTTTTGGGTACACACCAACTACAAAAAATATCTGCTCGCAGCAAAATTTTCTATTGCAAAAAAATAGAACAAAGTGGATTTTCCACAGCATCTAATTTTTTAAAACAAGATGTATGACATCACCACCAACCAGATAATATCATAGACAGCCAATGCTAAACCCATTTTTTACAGGAGGTAAAAAAATATGAAAAACATACCACAACTATATGAAACAGAACAAACAGCAGCCCAAGACAAAATCATCTATCAGAAATACGAGATACCTGCAATTGGTTTTTACTGGCTAATTGCAGAACTTGATAGAAAAACAAACATCGCCTTTGGGTACGCCAATCTGCATGATGATGCCAATGCAGAATGGGGCTACATTTCTATCAAAGAATTGTTAGACAATGGCGCACAACTAATCCAAGATTGGAAGCCCTGCAAATTCAGCGAGGCCATGAAAATGAATCAAGAAAACATGGCAAATGAAATACAATATGCTGAAGGACAGTGCGAAATGTGCGAACAACACGCAAACATCAGGATACCTGTAGCAGGTTCCGGTGTAAATGTTTCTTACCTGTGCATCAGTTGCATAGAGCAGAGACAGATTGCAGTGCTCTTGGAATATGTCGAGAAATTTGACATAAAGACGGAGGCATTGTAGAAATGAGTACCAGAAGCAACATACGAATCCAGAGTGGAAACAGAAAATTCCAGATCTACAGACACTGGGATGGATATCCAGAAGGAGTGGTACCAGACCTACAGGAATTTTTTGCCTGGAACAAAGGTAGGAATGATGACCTATCCTATACAATTGCAAACTTCTTTTATTTCTTCAAAAGAAGTGCAGAAGAAAATGAAATAGAACAAAGAAAAGAAGACAAAAAAATTGAAGAATTCACGGGTCCAAGCTGGAAAAACCCAACTCATTTGAGCGGAATTCTAACTGGATACGGAATTGTTGAAGCACAAGACCCTGAACCAGAGACATGGATTGAGTGGTTTTACGTGGCAGACCTTGATGAGAGAACCATCACGTGCTATGAAATAGGCAGGACCGACCCACTCGTATGCGAACATGCGGAGCTTGTCTTGCACTCCAAACATCCGTTGGTTGCACCAGAAAAGAGACTGCTAGCAAATGGAATTGCAGTTGTGGGCAACAAATTTGAAGTGCCAAGCAAAACAACGCCAGGACAGACCTATACTGTAACATTGGAACCAGCTCACTGCACCTGTGCAGGTTTCAAGTACAGGAAAACCTGTTCGCATCTAAAGGCCGCAATTGCTGCATCCAAAGAGGCAGTGGCGCAATGACCATACAGAAAGCACTAGAGGAGCTTGGTAATATCGTCAAGCTCTTTTCTAGCCAAGAACTTCCGGAGATGTGCAAGCAGGTCTTTATCCAAAATGTAGGACCATCAAGAAAGTGGTCTTTAGGAAACAGGCTTGTCATGTTGTTGCATGGTACTGCTGACGCTAGAGGATACAGACAGTGGCAGGAATCTGGAAGATATGTCAAGAAAGGTGCAAAAGCATTCTACATCTTGGCACCAATGATACGACACAAAAAAGTCGTAAACGAAGAAGGCAAGGAAGATGACGTAAAATTCCCTGTCGGATTTATCGGAATACCTGTCTTCCGATATGAAAACACTGATGGAAAACCAGTTGAAGCATACCAGCCAACAAAGCTTCCACCACTGCTTGATGTCGCAGAAAAGTTTGGAGTCAAGGTGGAATATGGTCCAACCGTATTAGGTGAGGGAGGATCATACAACTTGGTAACAAATGTAATCAAGTTGAGCCAAGAAAATCCAGACACATTCTTCCATGAACTTGCACACAAGGCTCATTCCACATTTGAGAACCTAAAGCCGGTGCAGGATCCAGAACAGGAAACAGTAGCGCAACTATCAGCATGTGTCTTGGCCAAGCTGTACGGATATGACGCAACAACTTTTTCCTGGAACTATATCGCGTCATATGCAGAAGAAAAATCTCCTGAAGCAGTAGGAAGAATATGCATGAGGGTGCTGTCCAAGGTCCAAAAGGTAATCACCTTGATCATTGAGACACATGAACAGAAAAATGAGGAAATCACAGCATGACCCTGAAGAAAACATCCGCAAACTTGATTAAAAGCAAAGGCCAAACAAAGCCATTGGCAAAAGCTGAGCAAAAACCAGAGGCAGACGAAAGACTATCTCCAGAAGAGGAAAAGGTTGCCAAACTCTACAAGGCAGGCAAACTGAAATTCAAAAGATTCGAGAAAGTAGAAGACTGCCTGAAAGATCTTAATTCCTGATCTTCCTTGAGTTGATTTTATTTGTGGAATATAGATCAAGAGCGCAATCAATTCAAACGAGACTATAAACATCTAAGCTCAGACCTGCAAAAGAAAGCTATGGGAGCAATACGTGATCTTGCAGCAAGTCAAGACCCTAGAAAATTAGGAGAGCATAAGACAGGTCCACTAAGCTGTCTGCATGCATATGAAATTGGCAGACAATACAGAATCCTGTATGACGTGGTAAACGAAGAGCATGTAATCGTCTTACTTCGTGTAGGACTGCATAACATCTACTAGATTTTTTCTGACCACTACAATCTCTTCAAATCAAAAATCAAATGCAGAAATAAAATCTAGACCTTAAAAACAAACGTCTCTTCTTTGACATGTACAATTTTGACATGGAAAAGATAACGCAGTTCGAGCCAAGACCTGCATTGAAATTCTGGAATCCTACCTTGGACTTTGTTGGAATCATAGAATGCTTGGGTGAGATCAGGCATATCGCAAAGACAGGCAACATGAAGTCAGACGTAGATGTTGTTGATGTCAGGATCCTCCAGGGAATAGAGACCATAGAAGAGATCTATGAAGAGATGGGCAGGGAAAAAACAAAGACAAGCCAAAAAGAGTATGCAAATGAAGAGCGCACCCTTACTTTGGCAAAATCTGTGTTGCGTACTGCCATGCCAAATCTTGCACCACTTGCAGGCAAGAAGATCTTCATAGCAGGAAAGGGCAAAAAGTCAGGCAAGAACTTCAAGTATGATGACTATATTGTGCTGGAAGAATCTGATGCACGTAAAGTGGGTCTGATACGTTGAGACTTGATTCTTGCAGGTCATGCGGATCAGATCAGATTCCATGCACGAGATGTCTAGTGTGCAGAGAACCCATCATATTTTTTTGCCAGACTTGCACTGATGTGGATGCAAAGATACACATGCATTTTTGAGAAGAGATGAAACACAATATGATCTGAGGACAAAACGTAAAATGGGTGGGCAAGTCTCAGTTATGAGAAAACCTGTTACAATACTTTCAATATGTTGTACAGTAGCCCATCCAAATTATTTCCTTAAATCAGACAGGATTATCTTTTGTGTTGGAAATAATTCTCCAAAAACAAAGGTCGCGAGTCAACAATGGTAACAATTACTACAAGTATCGTATTACAATACCAGTACAAATTGTAGAACAACTCAGATTAAAGAAGGGTGAGAAACTTGATGTCTCTGTAATACAAAATGTGATCGTAATCAGAAAAAATATTTAATAAAAAACTGCATCAAAAATATGTAATTTACAATTTTCTTGTTGCCCATATCTTTTATAGCTGACTTTCTTTTTTCTTTTAAATTATTTAGACTGTCTAACGACATTTTCTTTTTACAAACTTTGTGATCTCTTCCAGTTTTGATGTCATTACCAGTTTAACACGTAAATTATTTTCAAATATTAAATCACGTTTACTTGTTTATTTATTATACAATCATTTCTTATCTGTGAGATACTCTGACAGTATAGCTCTTACCGTTTCAGGAACTGTTTCTATCATGCGTCTTTTCATCTCTTTTTCCAGCTTTGCCCCCATCTCATCTGTTACTGTCAACAAGTATTTTTTTGTCATATCTTTTAGTACAGTATCTATTTACAGCATCATATCTATAAATATTTTTAAATATTACATCCTGGTATATAGAATAGCGAACTATATGACATCCCAGACCAAAAAGAGAGATCTTGCCCAAAGGAGCGTATTGGTATCATGATCTCCCTTCCTGCAGGCGTTAAAATAATCAAGTTTTACGATGCCGAGATGCAAAAAACAGGCAAAGGCATACTGTATCTGCTAAACAATGGAATCATGTTTGAAAAGAAGGGAGAGGGTGTCAAGTTTGAGACCAATTTTGATTATCTAGCAAGTTTTGAAGCAGTAAAGAAAGACAAGTTGCTTGTAGTGATTCGCACATCAGACGGCCGCAGGTCAGTTGAGTTTAAAGTAAATCCTGCCAATCAAGTCGAGCATGACATCTCTCAGGTAAATCAAGAGTATGCTAGAAACACTCCACCCGATTTCATATCGGATATAAAAAATATTGAAAACCATGATGACAAATTTGACCAGAATGCACATTCACTTTCAGAGGCGCTCTGGTTTCAAAAGAATCAGAAAGATATTGAGAAATTCCTAAAACCCGAAAGAGTATCTTATCTTAATGAGTACATCAAGAACGCAAAAATTGGAACTCCAGATGTAGATCCGTATTTGTTACTGGTAAAACATGAAAACCTTACTTACAAAGACTTTGCAGACTTGCCTGGATTCTTAAAGTGGAGATATGATACCATGACAGACAAAGAAGTAAATATGATAGTTGATGTGTTTCGAGACTTTGATAATTTTTCTGTTAGGACACTTGAGATGGACGTACAAATCTGTAAACCACGAGAGCCTAGCTTTAAGAAAAATGGATACAGTTTGTATCAGTTTGTTGCAATAGTTGCAAGAGAAAAATTATTAAGTTCTAGAGTGATTTGAAAATTTATACTATTCAAACGATAGGATTATCATTTAACGTCTGAGATTTAGCTGTTGTGTGTGATAAATCATTTGCCTCGTGGTTTTGAATAAAGTTCTTAACATTATCACTAGTCAGGCCGCCCATCTTCTCCAGGTTGTAAGATATGTTTGCAAGTTTTTGAGGTTCAAGTCCATGATTTACAATTGTTGCAGAGACTGCTTTTGCAAAGCTCTGTGTATCCCTGACTGGAACAGATTTGAAATACTGATGGTCAAGTATCTTAGAATAATTCCCAGTCTCGATGGAATCATGTGCTAGATTTAACAAAGTAGTTCCATTTTGCAGGTGTACTTCTGCTTGCTCTTGTGGAACTGGAATGGTTGCAAGCCTGGTCATTACTCCTGCTGAATTTTCTGTAAGTGCATGATCCACAACTGGTTGTATCACTGAATTGCCATACTGGTGTGCCACGTCTTGTGATGTTTTCATAATTTGAGAGCCAGCGCCTCGCATATCATAAGCCAAGTCTTTTGCACCTACCCGTCTTAGGGCATGAGAGCCAACATTTGACAAGCCTTGTGCAATGCCGCCAAATCCTCCTGCCAATCCTCCTCCCATTGCGGCTTTTACCATGCCAATGCCTGATATTGACTGGCCCATCTCTGCTGCTCCTTGCTGTGCAGACATTGCAGCACCATATGCACCACTACCAATTCCTCTTCCACCTTGAATTGCCATCATTCCCATCATGCCTCCAAAGCCTGTAGCTGTTGATGCCATTGATGTAATGGAACTAAACAAGGAACCAAGCAGTGGAACTAAAATTGTTGGAATAAATGTTGATAGTGTAAGCACTGCAACAGACGCAAACCATTGTTCCTCTACTGGATGAGTTGTGATACTACCAAGATATGCTGCACCCGTTACCATGACAAGTGCTGAAAATATTGGAACAAGTGAGAGGCCAAACAAAGTATCATAGAGTCTTTTTGTTATTCCCTGGAACCATGGCACAAGTGAGAGTATCAGAATAACAGGCAGCCCTGCAACCAATACTGCTGTTAGTACTTGTCTTATTGCTGCAAACATGTAAGTCAAAAATGAAAGTATTAGTGAAAGTATAGACCCAATTGCGCCAAGTATCAAAGCTTTTCCCTGATCTGAGAAAGTAGATAAAATATCTGAACCGTTGAATAATTGTACCAGATTATTTAGAACAGAATTGTCTACCTGTGGTACTTTACCTTGTGATATTCCCATTCCGTTGATGGTATCAAATACCTTGACAACAGAATCAGGAGTCTGGCCTGTATTTGCAGGATCCATTATTGTTTTTGATCCTAGTTCGATTGTTCCAGCATACAGGTCCCAAATTGGAGGAAAGCCAAATAAAATTACAAAGTATAATGTGCCTTTTGAAATAATTCCAAATGCTGTTGATGCAGGAACAACTTGTATCTGTTCTAGCATGAACAAAATTCCAGCTATCATCAAGACTGCTGCAATTGCCCAAATTATTCCAGACCGTAACATGTTGTAAACTGAGAGGAGTGAATCTGTCTTGTTGTGTATTGTATCAGGATAATCTCCTGTTGTGCTAAACTTTGGCATGCTGGTTGTAAGTGAAACATAGGAATTTTCTAATGTAGTCATGAAGACTTTGCCTACACCAATCATTATGGCAATGATGGCAATAGTTGATATCAGAATTATAATCGAGTCTAACCCAAATCCGTTTCTTGATTTAAACACAAAATCAATAGGTAACGTACTTTTAAAGCGGCAAGCTTGAGTGTTTTACTAGTTTCATGGTACACTTCCATCCTACAGCAGAATTTTCTGCTCTGCGATGGAAGTAATTTCCAACTCTTCAGGTCCAGACAATTTTGTAATGTTGGATGATAATGTATAATATCAGGGGGGGGGGGTAATCTGATTTGACTAGATACACATGGAAGAAAAAGAGGGCTTGTCTGATAGATTTGAAAAAGCAAAATGTAAAAGTTGCGGACACGTGTTAAATGAACACTATCAATTAAAATCTGCGGGTTATAGTTGCGTTGGTGAAAATGGAAAATGTACTTGCATATCATTCTCGGTATGATAAGAGAATGAAAAAAGATGTTAGAACATTAGATGAAATGTGGAGATTTATAGAAAATATCTTAGTTCCTTATGGACTAATGCCTAAGAAGACTAGCTTGACCGATGAACAGGTGGCTAAATTATGCTCAGAACTGGTTTCAACTGATTTGATATTCAAAGAACTTGAACAAGTTTTGGTTTTAAAAAAAGGGGCGGATGATCTAATGGAAGAGCAGAAAAAATCAGATGGCTGAATTTTAAACCAAAGTCTGTTGAACTAGAATATTACAAGAAATAAAACAAGTGCAGTTAACATAAATGGTAAAAGAGGGAATGCTGATGACACATGACCTGTAAAATCACCTGCAAAATCTTCATCTGGGTTTGGTTTGAAATGAAATGAAAACTTGTCACCTGTCTGTGATGGTATGACAAACTTTTCGTAGCTTCTTTTTCTATGCATGGTAAGAAATGCAAGTATCTTGCGATGTAATTTTTCATTGATTCCAAGAAATATCTTGCCATGTAACATGTCTGAAAGATTGTATGCAATATTATACAGCGTACCAAATAATCCCAGCAATACAGTTGTTGCCAGTGCAACTAGTACCGAAACTGGCATCTCATTGAATATGGGAAATACAATTGAAAGTGCAATTATGGCAAGCCCGTCTGCCTGACCAAATGCTTTTGTGAGAAACCATGTCATTCCAATTACTGCACCTATGACCAGAAAGAAAATAGTAGTAAGAGATGGCGGCGGAGCTAGAAAATATAATGCAATTCCAGGGATTGCAAAAATCAACCAGATTCTATCGTCTACTTGACGTGTCTTTATGTCAAAATAGGATGCTACTGATAACATTGTCAATGCTATAATCTGTCTTAGAAAAAATACTGTGGCGGGCTCTGCCATGGGAAGAAAAATTGTATTTCTTTTTAACGCCAGATCTTTATGGGAATGAAATAAGTCGTATTGTTCAGGAACTTACCAGATAAGTTATACGTGTTAAAACTAGAGGAATTCTACACCAGTTTTTTAAAGTTCAAAAACTCAATGAAAGTGTATTTTGAAAACTGTATGTCTTACTATACTTGCAATTATGGGAATATCGATGATAATGATGTCATTTCCAGCATCTTTTGCACTTGGATATGGTTCAATAGCAAAACCTGCAATCACATCAGTACCATTGAGGATATTCAAAGAAGGAGTCTCAGTCAAAGACATTGTATGCAAAGAAAATTTTCTGCTAATAATAAAAGCAAAAGATGGAACTCCTGCATGTGTAAAACCAGAAACCGCATCAAAACTCATTGAACGGGGATGGGGGGCAATTGATGAATCCTCTCTTGTTAGTATTGACACTTTATCAAACCATTACTGCAAAAATTTCTATGCTGTTCCAGAAAACAAAACTTATCTTAATACCGTTCCAGTTCTCTTGATGAAATCAGACTCTACTGCATGTGCAAGACTCACTTTTACAATATCCTCTAATTACAATGATTGTAATGGACCAAATTGCCAACATGTACTCTCACTTGGACCTATGCTTTTCATCCGTAATCTACACTATGAAAAATATGGTGATGGTTCCTTTGGCATAACACAAGGACAAGACTATACACACTCCTTTAAGATCATGACAGCACCGGGTACTGTTGATCTTGCAAACTATCCATTAGGCGCAAACTTTACTGTCACTTATGTGATAAGCCCACTACCAAATGCAACTGGGTTTTATGATCAATCAATGCCAAGACTTGCTTGTGGACACTATCCACTTGCAGTGGGATATTCAAAAGACCAGGTAAATGCTTCGGATTTTTCGTACATTAATCCATTGGGAAGTACATGTGTATCAAGTGCAGACAAGCTTACAAAAGTTGAAGTTTCAGGCATGGATTACAAGGATATAGAATTACGTCTTGCTCTCTTGGAACCGGAAAAGTAAAAATGAAAACTCTACATCTTTCAATAATTGCAATTCTGATTATTTCTTTATCTATTTGTACTGGAATTGTGTTTGGTCAATATCCAGAACATATGCCGTCTGCCGAATTTTCATTAGGTACAGACAAACAAGACTATGGGTATAATGATACCATCACAGTTTCAGGAAATGTCGACAGACAAACTGCGCCCGCAAAAGATCTTAATGTTGAAATTCGTGATCTTTATGATACCATATACAAAAATGACACTATTACTATTGGTAGCGATGGAAACTACAAGTACCAGTTTAAAATCTCAGACCAGCATGCCATAACAGGAACATACATTGTTAGAGTCTGGAATTCATATTACAATCTAGACCTACAAAACTCATTTCATTTCACTAGTCAACATTCAATTCCGGCGCCAAATGATCTTGGAGATGGCAATCTTTTGGTCATGCAGACAACTGGTACAAGCTTTACGGTTGGCAGCTATGTGCCGATTCTGGGTCATGCCGAACCCAATTCACTAGTCAAAATAGTTTTGCAAGATCCTAACAATGTTACCAAAGGATTATTGACTACAACAAGCGATAAAAATGGTGATTTTAGTTTAGATATTCTTAGGATACCAGAAAATACAGAACCCGGAAACTGGACTGTTGATGCAAAAAGTGGAACACATCATAAAGAATTACACATCATTGTAGGTCCAGATAAACAAATTTATGCAAATCCAGGTCCTCCTCCTGTCTTGCACATGACAGAAAACTCACAAAGCAACAGGTATGCAACTAATGACACCATAACAATTTTTGGTCAAATTGATCAAGTGCTTTTGGATCAGGATCACTACAAAGCACAAATTGAAATCTACAATCCAAATAATGTTTTGTACAAATCTGACCAGATTAACGTAAACCAAAATGGTACATATTCCTACTCGTTCAAAATTACTGGCATTCTTGGAATTTCTGGATGGTACAGCGGTAAAATTATTCCTACCCCAACAGAATATGTAGGAATTGGATTTAATTATGAATCTGCTCCGTATCCACTAAAAATTGGAAACACAACTTTTCCAATCGTATACAAGATTAACGGCGGCAAGATTAATTCAATAGATGTAAACCCTCACGAGAATTCAATAACAATACACACCACCCAAGTACGATGGCTGACTTTGGAGCTACCGCGAAGTTTGCTTGATGCTAAAGATGAAAAAAATAATGACATTCCATTTTTGGTTTTTACAAATTACACCACGACAAATTTTCAAGAGACTGATTCTGATAAAAACACAAGAACATTAACATTGGAAGTCCCTCCAATAACAAAACAATACAACATACTTGAAAGGGAAAATGCAGGCATTAAGATAGTGGGCACAATGCTTGCATCGCAAATAAATCATGATATGGTCCCATATCATATTGCATCACCTATTTCACAGCAAAGATCAGGAATTCAAATAAAAGAGATTGACTGTGCTGATGGTTTTCAGCTAGTAGTAAAATCAGATGGAAAGACACCTGCATGTGTAAGGCCTGATACCGTTGGAATGCTGATTCTGCGAGGGTGGGCTTCTATCAATGACCTGCCTTCCAATCTTGTTTGTAATCAAGACTGTAAAAATATGGTAGAAAAAGCAGGATATGTCTGCAATGCAGAAGGTGATATTTTTTCTTGTTATATGCAAAACTCTGCAGATGTTGCCAAAGTTACCATACCTAATGGCGCATCAAACCAGCAATCTGACACATATAATTACATTCCAAACAAGATTGTTGTAGTCTTGGGAACAAACAGCACAGTACAATGGTATAATCAAGATGATACCCCAAGCAGTGTTACAAGCGATCTGAAAAAATTTGATTCTACTTCCATTATGCCAAACCATTCCTGGACATTTGTTTTTGATAAACCTGGAATCTACTGGTATCACAGTGAACCGCATCCTTGGATGCATGCAGAGATAATTGTTTTGCCAGGTGAATCTGTGCCAGTTATACCTGAAGGACCAATTCATCCGTGATATCTAAATGAAAACTCTACACCCAGTTATTTTAGGAATAATCACATCTATAATCATAGGACTAGCAATTTTTGCAATCTTTTCAACAAACCTGCCACGATTTATGGATACACCACAAAATAATTCAGGGTTCTATACTGTAATAGATACGCCAGGTCTGAAAAATATGTACTATGTTAACCAGGAAATAAGTTTCTCAGTTGTAATACGTGGATATGGAATTTATCCCTGTATACAACCTAATGTTGCAATTTATAATAATGACACTCCTGACAATCCCGTTTTTCGTGATAATCAAGGAATTTTATCATGTAAATCTGTTTATGGAGAACAGCCTGAAAATTTCACAATTTCATATCCTAGCAAAACTGATTCATACGTAACACATCTAAACCAGACTGGAAATTATACGCTGAATATTTCAATTGGTGCTGAATCCATACAAAACTATTTTTCAATAATTCCATCTAAAACCACATCTGTCTTTGATACTGGAGTTACTCCAATGTCTGTTAATGTAACAAATACCAATTTTACAATAAACTATGACATTGCAGGAAATGGAAAAATTCTTGACGCAAAAATGGACATGCCATCAAAATCGCTTGTATTGTCATTGGAGGCACCAAGTAATGGAACATTGACAGTAACACTGCCTAGGGCGATGATTGATGCAAAACGGGCAAATGGTAATGATGACACGTACTATGTATTGGTAAATGGCCAGGAATCCATCTTCCAAGAAATTAACGCTACAACAATTGATAGAACTACATCAATTCCATTTACAAATGAAACTCGTGTGATAGAAATAATTGGAGCACAGATAATATGATCAAATTTACAAAAATGAAAATACTATACCATTCCATGATTGTAACAGGTTTGATAACCTGTGGAATTTCTGTTATCGACAGTACTGATCTTGCATTTGCAGAAAAAACATCTTATTTTGATGTAGATAAAAATATCATCAACTATGAATCTACAAATGCTAATGTTACTGGCGTAAAATTTGATCCTCAGTCGGCTTCTCTAGTTATTGATATATCAAGTGACAAAGTGCAGAATGGCTCAATGACACTAATCATGTCACCAGAACAGATCAATACATTATTTGGTAAAGGCCCTAAATGTGAAATGTCGCCTCCCTTTAACCAACTTTATCTTCTAATGGATGGCCAAGAAAGTACCTATAAAATTACAGAAGACAAATACGTCTCAATGAAATTTGACATTCCAGCTGGCTCCGAAGAACTTGAGATAATAGGTGGAGGAATTATTGATCAAGGAGACGGTCCCAGAATTAATGGAATACCAGAGTCTGACATTTACAGGCCGGGACAGCAAGTCACGTGGAATGGCACTCTGGAAGATTATTGTGGCAATGTAATTTCAGGCGCAATAGTATATCTTGACGTAAAAAACATCACAAGTCTATCACAAAATACCACTACTGATGATCTAGGCAGATTCACAATAAATTTTACGGTGCCTCAAGATTCTGAATCCGGGCGCTACAAAGCCACACTTTTGGGCATAAAACAAAACCTGAACGCGATGTGGTTTACTACATTGCTTGTACAAAAAAATGGAGAATCTAACATTCCATTTTTGTTCAATACAGATTTTGGG
>JABDBR010000032.1 GCA_013288545.1 Nitrososphaerota archaeon
TTATCATTCTCAGCATTATCCATCCCCATTTTCGCACAACAAGATGTAACACCATCAGCCTCCACCCCCACACCAGCTCTAATTACAACAAGTGTTGACAAATCATCATATACGCTAGGAGATACAATCGTAATCTCAGGTCAGGTACAATCAGTAGTACCTGGAAATCAATTAACCATACAGATTCTAGATTCAAACAATAATCTCGTTCAAATAGCACAGATTGACGTTTCACAAGATGGTAAATATACAGACACTATCAAAGCTGAAGGCACATTATGGAAATCAAATGGGATGTATACAGTCAAGGTCCTATATGCTCCCAATGTAACTGCACAGGCTACTTTCACTTTTCAAAGTACACCTATTACTACAAGTAACGTATTTCAGCTCAAAGATCCCAACAGTCAGCAGACTTTCAATGTCAATTACACAATAAGTGGAGGGGCTGTAAAGACCATGACTATAGATGCTCAGAGTTTATCAGTGATTGTTTCAATAAATTCCACAAGTGACGGAACAATCACACTACAATTACCAAGAACATTGATCGATTCAAAGACAAATTCAGGTCAAGATGATGCATTTATCATCCTAATAGATGGAGCTGAAGTCAAACCACAAAGTGAATCCGCAGATAATGATTTTAGAAACATAACAGTTCAATTTCTACAAGGAGATCAGGATATCGAGATAATCGGTACACAGATAGTTCCAGAGTTTGGCCCAATCGCAGCTCTAGTACTTGCAATTGCAATAGTATCAATTATTGCAGTGTCAGCAAAGACTGGACTAAGATTTATGCCAAAATACTAGAACTAAAAGTCAAATTTTCTTTTATCAATACATAAATACTCAAGATCCTTGAGTATTGGCTAGCAAGTATGAAAAGATCAAGTGTCTTTTATTTAGCATTATTGATGATTACTGCAAGTATTACAGTAATTACATTACCAGTTTATGCGCAAGTGGGAGGTCCATCCAATCCTAATGCCAACGTAACAACAGCTTACAAGGTTTTACAAACTGAAGCTAATCAGACCGGAGTGAGTAAATCTACGTTATCACCGTTAGCTATCAACACAGATTTGCCTACATACAATCAAGGAGACACCATTGTAATGACAGGGCATGTAAGAGATCCCCAAAATGCAACAGCTGTAACCCTCAGAGTCTTTAATTCATTGAAAAATCTCATAGCAGTTGCACAGTTACTTCCAACTTCAGATGGAAGTTTTACCAAGACATTTTTAGCTACAGGGCCGCTTTGGAAAGATGCCGGCAATTATACAATAATAGCTCAATACGGATTATACACAAATACAAATGCTACATTCCACTATAATGGTGGAAACGGTGGTTCTACCATCACTAAAGCCATCAATGCAACATATGCATTACAATCAGGCAGTCAGATTTACAATATTCCATACATCATAAAAGGAGGCACTGTTAGCAGCATGAACATTTTTGCACAACAATATACTTTGGAGATTACATTAAGCACTAATGCGGATGGTTCCATCACAGTTACACTACCTAGAAACATGATCGATTCAAAAGTACCTCCGCCTCCAAATCCTGATGCAAATCTGACAGGTGCAAAGATAGATACTACAGGATTAGAAGACAGTTCGTTCATAGTAACAGTCAACGGTAAACAAGTTACCCAGTTCAGTGAGACTAAAAATCAAAGTGTGAGAATACTTAGTATCCCATTCCATAATGGAGATTCCAAGATTGACATAGTCGGTACAATCGCAGTTCCAGAGTTTGGCCCAATCGCAGCTCTAGTACTTGCAATTGCAATAGTATCAATTATTGCAGTGTCAGCAAAGACTGGACTAAGATTTATGCCAAAATACTAACCATTTTTCACATCTACAAATATTATCAAATTTCATAAAGAAGGAATTAACCATAGAAAAGACTCTTGCCAATAAACATCATGAAGATAATTAAATCTCCAATAATGAAAAACTTTACAATCTTAAAAAAATCAAATAAGACATTGATCTGAAACTTCAATTTACAAATATGAACCCCACCTAGAAATATCAACAAATATTCAGATTATAGATTATTATACAAGACCAATGAAATACAGATAATGGATTTTGAATTTGAAGAGTTTGATTCTACCGAGGACATATTTATTGCCATGTCTACAATGGCCCCACCAATGAAAAACGTTTTGCCAATAAATTCATACAAAGGATATATTTTTTCAATAATACCTCTAACACCGGCTTCAGGAAATTCGTATCTGATGATATACGTAAAAGGAAAACTTGATGGAAAGTTATTAGAGTTTGACATGAACCTAAAAAAATTCAAAAATGTAGAAACCGCAGAGAGATCAGATAAGATCTATTTTGTTGTCCTAACCCCAAAATCAAATACTATTGCAGACGCAGCAATTAGAGCATTAGAGAAAAAATCTATCTAGTATAAGAAGGAGCATTCACAGATCTACTCCTTGTGTATTTCTCCATTATATCTTCTGGAAGCTTACCGTTGAATAGATCTTTTGACAAACCTCGCAAGTATCTCATTATTGCCCAAGTTCCAGCTTTTATCATACCATACATGACAAGTTTCATTGGAGGACCAAAAGTCTTGTTTCGTATGATTATAGGAATTATGTCATTGATAACTCTAAGATTGTGTTCCCAAGATTTCCAGAATAATGTGAACTGAGCTTCGTTGAGATTACCAAAGTGCATTGAATTCTTTTCATTAAAGTCTTGATAGAGTAATGGTGCAACAAGACCACGCATTCGTGTTTTCTTGAAATCTTCAATCAAATCTATTGTATACTGAGTTTCATCAGGAGTCTCATCAGGCCAGCCAATTATGATAGTAGCCGCTGGGAACCAATGATTCTCATTTAATATCCTAGCACCTTCTCTTACAACCCAACCCCATTCATCAGTTGAAAATGGTTTTGTTTTTACACCAAGATGTTTCTTAACCATTCTTGGTGCTACGGTTTCAATTCCAAGATTTGTGGCAAGCCACTTTTCATCACTCATGCCATTTACTTCAGACATATCATGCAAAAGTTTTGGATCAGCGCATACAGCGGAAAATGTCATGTGAGTGGTTCCAACAAATCTTGCACCCAAAGACTTTAGACCTTTCCACAATTCAATTATCGCATCATAATTTGGTTGAAAGTCTCTATTATCACATCCATAGAGAAGCATTTCATCAGAATGCAACCAAATAGAATCAAATCCATAATTCAAATTCATTTTTGCTTCTTGTTGTAATCTCTCTAGTGGCAAATCTTTTTTTGATCTTTTGTTGACATCACAAAAGTCACATCCTCGTCCACATCCTCGCATTGCTTCAATTAGAGAGTTAACAGTAGGCCCCTGTATCATAGGAATATTTTGAATATTTTTAACAAAACAGTGCATTAACTCTGGAGCGTCACCCTTTTCAAGATCGTGGAAAAGGTCTAAAGCTAATTCATCTGCTTCTCCTACTACAACAGTATCAATTCCATGGATTTTCATTCTATCAGTTTTTGCAAGTTCCCATGCTCCATTGCCACCGACAACAACATGAAAGTTATACTTCTTTTTTAGCTGAATTATTTTGGCACACATTCTCTTGAACTTCATTGCAACGTAAGAGAGTTTTTCGGGGGACATGGTAGTAGTCACAGGAGCCATACCAAGCGGATCCATTACATTTATTCCAACTACCTTAGTATCAGGACCAATACATTTTTCAAGATAATCAGGATTTGCAATAAACACATCTTCCCTTTTGTAACCCTGCAACAATGCAGATTCCACTCTACGTAATCCCACTTGAGCGACCTTTGCTTCACCAGTTATCTGATCAGTCTCAACTGGAGGACAGAATACCTTGTCAAATACCCATTCAGGGACTACTTCGTAAGGACCACATGCGATAAAACCATAAAGAAAATTACCCCTATAGTTAGTCATGAGGCTACGATCTGCAGTTAGAACTATTCTCCTTCCTGCCATACCTTTCTTCGAGTTCTTTCTACTATGATATAAATCGTTTACCTGAGTACATTATTTTAAAAAATTTTTACTTTTGACATATAAACAGGCAATATAATACTACAGACAATGAGTGGAGTAGAACCACGACATGTTGAAGCACATCAAAAAGAGAGTAGTTCGATAAGAGATTTCGTATTCGGGTTTGGTGACGGTATAAACACATCATTAGGGCTTGTCGCAGGCGTTGGAGGAGCAGAAGTATCTTCAAACATAATCATACTTGCAGCAATTGTTGCCATGTTTACAGGTGCAAAAGCAATGGCAGTTCAAAACTATCTTGCTGTAAAATCACAGAGACAAATTTTAGATTCAGAAGTAGAGCGTGAAAAATGGGAGATGAGTAATGTTCCAGAAGCAGAGAGAAAAGAAATAGAAGACATATACAAAGCAAAAGGATTCACAGGCCAAGATTTAGAGAAGATTGTTGACAAGATAACATCAGATAAGAAAGTTTGGTTAGATACGATGCTTACAGAGGAGCTTAAATTGAATTTAGAAATAGTTGGAAGTCCTCTAAAAAGTGCATTTCGTATGTTTGGTGCTTTTCTTGTTGGAGGAATTCTGCCAATCATACCATATTTCTTTTTGAGTGGACATGTTCCGCTCTTTGTAGCAATCGGGTTTAGTCTTGCTGCGTCTTTTGTAATTGGTGCAATAAAATCAAAGATTGCAAACATCAGCATGTTACGAGGAGGATTAGAAATGGCAGGACTTGGTACTGGTATTGCCCTCATAGGATATGGAATAGGCTCAGAATTGGGGAGCCTTGGAATTATTAAAGCCTGATTTTCTTTCTCATGCTTCTATTAGCAATATTAGCTGCAAACGCTCCTGCACCAATACCATTATCAATATTAACAACAGATAGTCCCAAAGTACAACTCTGTAACATAGATGCCAGTGCAGCAACTCCTTTTTCCCCATAGCCATATCCAACAGATGAAGGAACTCCAATTACTGGTATGTCCACCAATGATGACACCACAGATGCAAGCGCCCCTTCCATTCCAGCAACCACTATGATTGCATCCACCTCTTCATGTATTATTTTCTTTATTACAGGGAAAAGTCTGTGAATTCCAGCTATTCCAATATCATAGCTGCAAATGCATTGACACCCCATAGACTCACACACTAGTCGTGCTTCTTCTGCCACACCAATATCAGAAGTTCCCGCTGTAAGTATTCCCACTTTTCCCCCAGTAAAATGTAGTTTCTTAGAGAAAAGTATGGTGGTAGTATTTTTTCCGGTATGTATTTTTAATTTGTTCTTTCTAGAAAAAAATAATATTTTTTTGTAGTGATTTTTATTTATTCTAGAGACAATGATAGAATCGGCTTTTGATACAGTTGCGAGAATTATTTTCTTGAGATCTACAAGCTCTTTTTTTTCAGCAAATACAACCTCTGGAATTCCTCGTCTCATCTTTCTACTCAAATCAATTTTGGCAAAATCTTCAATTTTTTCAACAGAGTAAAGAGAAAGCAATTTTTTGGCTTTAGATGCATCTATCTTTCCAAGCTCAAGTGATTCTAGTATTTCAGTAAGATCCAATGCTATGTAGTAATTAGATTGTAGTTAAAAATTTAATCAGTGCTCTAGATTTGAGATGGCATTCTTGACGCTTTCCACTCCCTTCTTGAACCATTCTTTTTCGTTCGAATCCAAATCCAGTTCTATTATTTTTTCAACGCCATTTTTGCCTATGACTGCAGGCACACCGATTGAGACATCAGAATAACCATATTCTCCATCAAGATATGTTGCAACTGGAATGACCTGCTTTGTATCATTCAATACTGCCTCTATTATGACAGATATTGCGTTACCCGGGGCATGGACCGTTGCACCCTTGAGTTCTATCACTTTTGCTGCAACCTGCCTTGTACCTTGCACTATTTCTTCGATTTTTTCTTTTGTCAAGATTGAAGGTAATGGCATTCCAGAAACCGTAGAAAATCTTGGTAACGGCAACATATTTTCGCCGTGTTCACCTATGACAAGACCCCGTATTGAATTCCTAGAATAACCTGTAGACTCGTGGATGAATTGTGTAAAACGTGATAAATCAAGCATGCCGCCCATCCCAAATACCCGGTTCTTCTGAAATCCCGAAACTTTGTACGTGAGATATGCCATTGGGTCTAATGGGTTGGTTACTGGGACTATCATGGCATCTTTGGCATATTTCTGGATGTTTTCTACAACACCCTTGACTATTGACGCATTTATTTTCAGGAGATCCATTCTTGTCATTCCAGGTTTTCTTCCAGAACCTGCAACAACAACCACGATATCAGAGCCCTTCATTTCAGAATAATCATTTGATCCCCTGACGTTCACATCAATTCCTTTTTCTGCCAACATATGGTTTATGTCCATAGCCTCTCCTTGTGGAAGGCCCTGAACTACATCAAGTAGTAATATCTCATCGGTGACTTTTCTAAGAGCCGTAAACAGTGCTGCCGCCCCGCCCACTTTTCCTGAACCAATAATTGTAATCATAAAAGGCCCTCCATGTAATCTCTAATTAAACTTGACTGTCTCTTGTTAGATTTGGAGTATTTCATATTGAAACCAAATCATGAATCAAATTACAATTTATATGCATTCCAGTATGTTTAGAAAATCATGGTACTTGTAATTGATGCACAGATAGCTGGAATCTCAGGTGATATGCTACTTTCTTCATTAATTAACATGGGTGCAAACAAGTCCAGAGTTATAAACGGCGTATACTTAGCTGAAGAATATCTTAAAGGTTCCAAAATTGTAAAATTAGATTTTGAAAAGATCAACAAGTATGGAACAGCTGCAACACATCTTGTTTTAGAGACAAGTGAAAACCTTCATGAAAGAAAAGGAATTGAGATTCAAGAATGTATACTATCCACATCAGATAAGATAGGATTGTCTGAAAAAGCCAAAGTTTTTGCAAAAGAAAGCATCAGATCATTACTTCATGCAGAGTCAAATATACATGGAGAACCTCTAGAATCAGTACACTTTCATGAAGCATCAAGCATTGATACTGCCATAGATATCATAGGTTCTGCCATTGCATTAGATGATTTAGAATTATTTTCAGATGAGATCATTTCAACTCCAGTGGCAGTTGGTGGTGGTACCCTAACATTTTCGCATGGAACAGTATCTAACCCTGCAAGCGCAATTTTGGAAATATTACGTGGTTCTGACATGATAATTTGTGGAGGACAAGCAAGGCAAGAACTTACTACTCCCACTGGTGCAAGCTTACTTGTAAATCTAGCAGACAGGTGCTCAGAATTTTACCCAGCAATGAAAATAAAGTCAATAGGATACGGTGCTGGGAGTAAGGATTTTGAGGGTTTTCCTAATGTTTTAAAAATTGTCAGGGGAGAATCAACAAATGAATTTCAACTAGATACAGTACAGATTCTTGAAACAAACCTTGACGACATATCAGGTGAGATAATAGGACATATGATTGACAAGTTGATTTCAAATGGAGCAAAAGACGTTACGGTGACAAGCGGTATAACAAAAAAAGGAAGACCAACAAATCTCGTTTCTATAATATGTGATTCATCTGTTACAAATAGCTTAATCAGCATGCTCGTTTCAGAAACTGGCACTTTGGGCGTACGGATAAGATCATCTAGTCGCTATATAGTTCCAAGAATAGTTGTTTCAATACCCATAACAGTACACGAAAAGAATTTCACGGTAAGATGTAAAATTGTAAAACACAATGAAACAATAAAACATTTCAAAGTAGAATCAGATGAAGTCAAAACAATCGCAGATTCATTATCATTATCATTCAAAGAGGCATCATATTTGATATCAGATGAAGTCAAACGGAGATTGAACATAAAATGAAACAGATAGAAGATCTTATAGATTGGTTTTACGGAAAAGAAAAAGCTTTGGTAGCTCTTTCAGGCGGAGTGGATAGTGCTCTTGTGGCATATGCAGCTCAAAAAGCATTAGATAAACAAGCTGTTGCTGCAACTGCGGACTATAAGACACTCTCTCAGGAAGAATTACAATCTGCAAAGAGTGTTTGCCAAGAGATAGGAATCAGACACATAATTATCGAATACAATGAGCTAGATAATCCTGACTTTGTAAAAAATGATCAATACAGATGTTTTCATTGTAGAACAGAATTAGCAGAGCACCTTCTGGCGTTATCAAAAAAAGAAAAAATTGGTGTAATTGTAGATGGTACAAATCTTGATGATCTTACAGAATATAGACCAGGATTAGTGGCACTCAAAAAAAATGGCGTTCAGAGCCCACTCGTAGAAAGTGGATTTACAAAATCGGATGTAAGAAGAGTAGCAAGTGAGATAGGTCTTTCAATTCATGACAAGCCATCCAATTCTTGCTTAGCATCACGGATTCCATGGGGTAGTACCGTTACGGCTGAAAAGCTTGTAAGAATAGAGAAAAGCGAGATTATGATTAAACAGCTTTTTGGCATAAGACAAGTACGAGTTCGTGACTTTGGAAATAGTGCAAGCATAGAAGTAGATAAAAACGAAGTTATTTTTTTAAATGATAAAAAAAACATGCTAGTCCTGGAAAAATACATGAATGGATTAGGATTTTACAATATCATGATTGATCCTAACGGCTATAGACCAGGCAAACTCAATGTGATAACAGATTGATCTATCTAGATAATGCTGCATCTACACCCGTCCATGAGAAAGTCATAGAAGAGATGTTGCCGTATTTTAGAGAACAATATGGAAACCCCTCTTCCATACACAGACATGGCAGACTTGCAAATGCAGCCATTCAAAATGCAAGAAAACGAATTTCTTCACTCATCAATGCAGGTAGTAATGAGATACTCATAACATCTGGCGGAACAGAATCAAACAATACTGCAATCCAGGGCATAGCATCACAGAGTAAAGGAAGACACATCATAACATCATCAATAGAACACGACGCTATACTAGAACCATGTAAGAGTCTTGAAAAGCAAGGATATAGGATATCTTTTCTTCCAGTAGACAAATACGGTTTTGTAAATCCTGAAGATCTCAAAAAAGAAATTTCAAGCGACACTTGTCTAATTACAATAATGTATGCAAATAATGAAGTTGGAACTATACAGCCAATAAAAGAAATGGTTCAGATTGCAAAGGAGAAAAACATTGCTTTTCATACAGATGCAGTTCAGGCAATAGGAAAAATTCCTGTAGATGCCAAGGAACTTGGGGTTGACTTGCTTTCTATATCATCTCATAAGATAAACGGGCCAAAAGGTGTAGGTGCATTATACATCAGAAATGGTGTAAAGATATCGCCTCTAATATTAGGAGGAGGTCAGGAAAGCGGACTTCGATCAGGCACAGAAAATGTGGCAAGCATTGTAGGATTTGGAATGGCGTGTACACTTTCAAAGAACAACATGGATGTAAATACAATCCACCTCAAAAAATTAACCTCAAAATTGACCTCAAGAGTTTTACATGAAATACCCGCTACTACCATTAATGGGCATCCAGATATGAGAACTCCCAATAATACACATTTTACTTTTCTTGGAGTGAATGGAGAGGATCTAATAATAAAGTTAGATGAAAATAAAATATCAGCATCTACAGGTTCTGCATGCTCCGTAAAAATACAAAAAGCATCCCATGTTTTAAAAGCAATGGGTTTTTCACATGAACAAGTTACAGGTTCATTGCGTCTCACAGTAGGAATAACAAATACCGAGCAAGAAATAGATGAAACTGTAGACACACTAAAAAAAGTTGTTCAAGAACTGCGTGCAGTATCACCATACAAGAGTAAGTACAACTTTTAGCTTTTAGGAATTTAATTAGGGTAGAACTTGAATTTTGTATTGGTTTTGATCTACAAGTGGCACTAGAGAATCCATTCCATTCCACACATAAACTTCTGCAGAATAAGCACCAGATGATGTTGGAACCCAGCTAATTTCTTCGTTAGTAGTAGATAGGTTCACAAGATTACCTTCTGACCATTTTAGGAAAACTACTTTGTTGCTACTGTCTTTTATTTGAACAATGTATGAAATTTTCTGTGAATTTTGATAATATTTGTTTGATATCATACCCTTGAAGTTTATTGTTTGTCCAACGTGTGGGCTTTGTAGAAGCGGTCTTCCGGACTGATCGCTAATCTGAGTTGATGTTGAGATTATTGGCATGGTAATTTTTGGCACATTTTGATTTGTGATTGTAGATGGAGTTTTAGCAGGAATTACCACGGTTGAGCCGATTATGACTGATCTACCATATTGATCTCGAAAATCATGATACCATGCTTGAACAGTGCCTCCCACAGGCGATATTAGAGTAGTTTTATCTTCACTACATATCCACGAAGGCATTTTAAAAATTCCCTGGAATATTCCAGTACCTGGTCCGGTTTCAGTTAATGTGAAACCGGTGGCAGCAAGTCCTCCATATGTAACTCCATTTATTGTACAATGTTGAAATCTGAATCCTTTAATCCAGACTTCTAGGAGTATATTTCCGCCATTATCGCCAACTGTATCATCAGCTGAAGAATTAGGATCATTTACGCTTGGGTACGTTATGATTGTATTAGCATCAGTAACTAGATCCGGATCATTGACTGTTATTGTAACATCAGAGCCAATTCTGTAACTTGGCGAATCAAGTGTAACTACACCAGTATGTGTTGTAAGATTGTGTTGTGATGTAACTGTTGTTGATGTTCCTCCTTGTGTACCTAAAATTGAAAAGTGTATTGCGTTGGCATCTGTAAGTTCAGTACTTACAAGAAATTTAATATTGCTACCAAAAGTTTGAAGGCTCTTAATTAAATTAGGATCAAACTGATTTAATTGATTTATTACTGCATATTGCATTGTTCCAGAAAACACGCCAGAGTTAGCAGATGTTTCTTGTAGTTCAGCTCTATAGATAGCATTGTTCACTAGTTGGTTGTTTTTATTTCCAAAAGAAAAGAGATCAAATACGATGGGTTGCGTATCACTTGGGTTTGAGATCTTACCTGAAGTATTGAAATCAATTTCTAGGAATACAGGTAGGTTTGATGACATTGATTCTATGGATGTTACTGCAGAATCGCTTATCTGAACTAGACCGTTACCGGATACAATTGTTCCAGGTGCTACGATTGTAACTGGCGAAGCACCAACAGAGCCAAAGTATAGAGTCATAGTAGTACTAGAAAATGAAGTTATTCCAAGCTGCTGTTGAAAAGATCTCAGATCATAATTAACCCAATTGGTTCCTTTTGAATTTGGTTGGTTAACATCAATTAGCAAGTCTTTGAGAGACTGGGCAGAAATACCAAGATTTAACGTAATTTTGTGGAAATTTGACATTGACTGAGATCTAGTATCAAGTATCAATCTTAGTGAATTGGCATCAAACACGGTAGATGGTACAGAAATTGAAATGGAGTTATTATAGAATTTAACATCAGAAGAGCTACTCAGTGTTATTGGGTTTCCAATTTTTAAAGTTGGAATTTTTGCTGAGGACCTAAAGACATCTAGTTGATCAACCAAATTTGAATTAACATTTTGATCATTGTCTACCAGAGTAATCGTTTCCCTTTGACCAGGACCAAATTGGCTCTGGCCACTACCAACAGTCAGACTTGCAGTAGAAGTACCTGACACAATAGAAGCACTTTGCAAATTATAAGTAATTGATCCAGAGTGAGACCTGGGAGCGTTAGGTAGTGTTCCTATGGTAGATACACCACCAAATGAGCTTTCAAAAATTCCAGTGTGTGGTCCTGTTTCTACAAAAGTTACTAGCTTGTTGTATATACCACTTAGTGATGAACTTGTTTGAACAGAATTAGTTTTCAGGGTAACAACATCTGAGGTGTCCATGCTCAATTTTCCATTATCCTTGAAGCCTAGACTATTCAGATAAGGTATCAGATTTACTAGTCCAGAACCACTTGCGCTCCTACCTGATTCTGCAAAGGCCTGATAGAATGTAGCAGGATTCGAACCAACATTAAAAGTCCATGAATCTTGAGAGGTAGGGTCTATGCTTAATTCAACGTCATTTATAGTTGCAAAAACATCCGAACTCGCAGGATATCCAGTCCTATCAAGGTTTAATGAGATATTTGGAATGTCAGAATAATCAAGATCAACACTTTGTGTACCTGTAGAGCGATCATATTCTATGTGAACATTATTGCTGAGTGTAAAAAGTTGGATAAGAGGCCACACATTCTGATTTATTCCTATTTGACCAGTTGGAACTTGTGGATTTACATTCAAAGAAGGAGGATTTCTTATCACATTATTTTGACTTGATGGAGTAGTAGGCGTACCGCTGCATAAACTAAAACCTGCGGTTCCCTGAGTAGTACCAGATAATCCAGCAGAATCAGGAATTGCGACTCCATCAGTTTGAGAGATGTCCATCCCCAGAACGGTAGAAGGAGTAGAGCTTGAACAAAAAACTCCGAAATCAATGCTTTGTCCAGAGGAACCAGATAGTGCTGCCTGATCAGCTTGTTTTGCACTATCAGTATTAGCAAAAAATGCATGCCAATTACCATCAGAGCCTTGTACCATCTGAAGATGCCTTCCATTTACTGAAACGTTTGGTTGCCCTATTGCCTGATCTAATTGAGTATTATCTTCCTGTACAATAACTTGTATTACCATAGGTCCTGAAATGTGATTAGTAAAGAGGCTATTTTCTGCAGAGACAAAGAGATTAGGGTGATCTGAATAGGCCTTCGCATCAGGTGGAGAGATCGGTGGTACAATCAATGCGAAAGCTAGAAGGATCACCAGAATTTTGTACAATTACAGGATATGAGAAGATGTACAAGATAACATTGTCGAATAATTCATACTGAATTTTACTAGCAGTTTATGTCATTTAGACACTGAGAAGTTTTAACTAGGGTCAGAAATCAAATGCGATGTGTGATAAAACACAAACCAATTATAATCACAAGCGGGATATTGGTATTAATCGGAATTGCAATAACTGCATATCAATCTCAGACAACTTCAGAAAATCTTTCAAACCAACAAAACACTCTAGGTGTTGGGACACAGATGACTATTACAAAAGAGATGAATTCAACGAGCAATCAGAATGGAGTGTATTCTATTCAGATAACAGATTTTAAAAATGATGATAATGTCAAGGCCATAATAATTGATCCTACCGGTACTTCAATAA
>JABDBR010000033.1 GCA_013288545.1 Nitrososphaerota archaeon
TCCTCAAGGATATCGTAGAGGGAATTGAAGAAATGTCAGATAAAGTATTACAGGTATCTGATTCATTCATTTTGCTGGCTCTGAGCCTATAAAATTTTAGGAAAAATATTCTTTTTTCCTTTTTTTGACAAATAATTGTAAACACTAAAATCAATTACTATCATGGAACAGACATGAAAGGCGACCTGCTTGAAAACAGGATAATAATTTGGAATATCGCAGATTCAAAGGCACTCTTTGTTGCAGGATATTATGGCAAGCCAATTGGCATGACAAAACCAAAACCTGACGAGATAAACGTTCCATTGATTCTTGATTTAATTGAAGGATATTATCTACAGGAAAAATCCAAGATCAAAGTATACCAGTCAAAAAAACCGGTCACACAAAATGAACTCTTGGAAATTTGCAGAAAAGAGTATTACAACTTTGATAAAAAATATACAGTCTACAAGGATTTTCGTGATAAGGGGTATATCGTAAATCCTGGAATCAAGTTTGGTTGTGATTTTGCAGTATACCAAAAGGGACCAGGAATTGATCATGCTCCATACTTGCTCCAGGTGTACAATACAACAGATACAATGTCTGCAACAGGTGTTGTACTAGCTGGAAGACTTGCAACTACAGTAAGAAAGCAGTTTATCTGGGCAATTCCAAAAGGGGATAAAGTTGATTGTCTAGCACTTGATTGGTGGAGGGCATGACATGTTTTTTATGCCAAGTGCAATCCTGTCATAGACTGAAAACAATTCTTTTGTCATGGTAAAATCATGACTGTCTTTCCACTTGCCAAAAATTCTGACTCCGCCTGATGTTGGCTCGATGTATATCTGTGCATCTTCGGGTGACAATTTTGTCATCATGGTTTTGAGGGCATCATCAGTGTTTAGTACATCTGCAAGCTTGCCGCCACTCCACTTGATCCCGGTAACTTGCTTTGAGGCAAAGTGTCCCTTGGTCTGAAGTTTTGGCCTTGCAAGATAATCCTCATTATCACAGCCAGTCAGGATTTTTACAATAAAGTGTGCTTGGTATCGGTCTTGTGCGCCCCATGATACAGGATTAAGATCTTGTGCCATGCTCAACCCTTTTGGATTATTTGGACCACGTCGATATTAGTTCCCTTGAGTGTTATGGTACCATGGTTTGTCACCATGACAGGAGTATGGCTGTAATATCTTGAATAGTAATTTTCTTTTTCTGCTTCATCTGTATCAATTTGATTTGCTTTGGCATCAAGGCCAATTTTTTTTAGAGACTCGCAAAATTCTTCGTTTTTATTTACAGGATGAAAGGTATCAGATTCTGAATCGTGCATGTTGGGAGTTTTACCAACCCACAAATAAATATGTCTGTAAAACCCACTGATGATATATTCTGTGTAGATCTAAATCATGCCAATCCAAAATACGTACAAACTAGAACTGTAATTACCAAGACAAGCATAATCGAATAAATAGTCCAAAACCGTCAGTTCACTATTCATGCTAAAATTTCAAAATAAAATCGTGGTAATCACTGGAAGTGGAACCGGAATAGGAAAGGCAATTGCCATAAAATTTGCTGAAAACGGTGCAAACATTGTCATTTTAGGAAGAAGAAAAGAGCCCCTAGAAGAAGCCGCAAAAGAACTAGAGCAGGTAATTTCAAAAGCAAATAGCAAGTCATTTGTAAAAATTTTCCCAGGTGTTGATGTAAGCGATGAAGAGGGAGTCTCAAAGATGTTCGACGATCTCAAAAAATCACATGGTGTAGTGGATATCGTTGTAAACAACGCCGGAGTCTCAGGACCTGTCACTTGTTTTCCAAACGCCCCAATCTCTGAATTCAAGAGCACTGTTGGAATACACCTCACCGGAACATTCTGGACATCAACACAGGCAATCAAGACAATGAAAGCAGGTTCCAAGATAGTTACAATATCCACATTCTTTACAGAAGAGAGACCATATGAACAAAGACCATACAGATTCCGTAGTCCATACACTGCATCACAGGGAGCAAAGAACAGACTTGCAGAGGCAATGTCATGGGAGATAACAGACAAGAAAATAATATCAATTGCTACAAATCCAGGACCTGTCCACTCTGACAGAATCTACAAGACAGTATACCCAAAAGCAGCAGCAGAATTTATGAGAGTAAGTGGATTTGAGAGTCTAACGCCAGAAGAAGTCGAGGCAGTAAACGTTGACATTTTACCATTACTAGGAGAAGATGAAAATACTGTCAAGCAGGGAATTGCACAAGCTGCTGCAAAACTTGCAAAATCAAAATCAATTACATCCGAATCTGACATACAAAAACTTGGCACTACAATCTCTGCATTGCTTGCAAAAATACAAAGCATTGCAGAAAAAGTTCAAAACAACACAAGTAAGATGATTGCAGACGAGCAGTTTTTGACCCAGCAGCAAGTTGCAGAGACTGTCATGATGCTAAGCGATGACAACATATCACAGATTCTAAATGGCAAAGTAATACCAGGTGACCGTGTATTTTATCCAGTAAAACCGCACATTGCATGCTC
Source organism: Nitrososphaerota archaeon (assembly GCA_013288545.1). Classification (GTDB taxonomy): domain Archaea; phylum Thermoproteota; class Nitrososphaeria; order Nitrososphaerales; family Nitrosopumilaceae; genus Nitrosotalea. Next base: position 2,534 of record JABDBR010000033.1, read on the forward strand.
CATTCCAGAGACCCAAGCCAACTTTGGCTCCAAAGTAGTTGTCTTTGCAGTTGATGCAACTGATGAATCAGACGTTGCAAGGACTGAATTTCTTGCACAAAAAATTGAGAGCGCTGGCGGAAAGACAGTAATCTTGATTTCAAAGACAAGCCCCAAGGTTGCCGAAGAGAGGCTGTCCAAGTTTCATTCCCATGTGATGGACCTGACAAACCAGGAAAGCGTCAAAAGGATGCTAAACACTGCAACACAAAAAGTCGGGCCAATTAGTTCTGTAATTTACATAACAGGCAAAGTTTCTCAGGCAAGTAAATTTGTGGACCTGTCAAGAAAAGACTGGGATGCAATGGTTGACAAGTTCATAAACACTCCAGCGATATTCATGCAAGAATCAATTGGAACATTTGTGCCAGGAGGGGCAAAGAACCCGCCTCTTTTCAAGGGCAAGGAGGGAAGCATGATAATAATCGGTCCTGACATGCCAGCAGGCCCCAAGGTGACAGGCGCAGAAAGGGCGCGAGTCGAAGTTTTCAGAGGAGCACTGCGACCATTTGCAACAACTGTCAACCAGGAGCTAAGCGATGTGCTAAAATCAAAACTTAGAATGTACTTGGTTTTGCCCGGAAGTGTAGAGGGTACAGAGTCAAGCAATGACAACATCATGAAGGCAATCAATTATCTTACTTCTGGAAAGCCAGTCAACAATGCAGAGATAATTTACTATCCAGACGAAACCAGATCTTGATGAAAACGTTTGCAGAACTACACGTCGGAGACGAGTTTTATTCAGAATGTAAGATAACTTGTCCAGAACTTGATACCTATCTGAAATTTTCAGGAATTAAAAACATAATTTATGATGATGCAAAATCAGACAAGAAAATGGTTTCAGGTAGGGCCATTTTATCAAAGATGGAAGGCGAGTTTACAAGACTGGAACAAATGTACGGGAATGTTTTGATTTTTTACGGAATTGACGGTGATGCAAGCTGGAACAACAGGCAGACAAGATTTCTAAAACCCCTCCACACTGATGAGAATCTGAAAATAAAATTTACAATCTCTGAGAAACGAGAGGTTGATGATACGTTTGGTTTGATTGCAATAGATTTTGAGGGCACAAATGAAGATGGAAAGATAATAGTAATTTCAAGAAAAAATCTATATCAAATTAAAAAGGACCCGCCAGCGCGTCAATGACTAGCTTGGCAGCAGTAACGCCAAGCACCAGTGTCACAAACAGCCTGAGTTTTCGCTCATCAACACGTGTAGACAATTTGCTTCCAATCAATCCGCCTGCAAAGGATCCAATTGAGAGCATTCCTGCTTCATAATAATTTGGATGTCCAAGTATAGAGTGCATTATCATCCCTGAAAATGCTGCAAACATGAGGATAAACTGTGACGTTGGAGCGGCAAGTTTCATAGATAATCCGATTGCAACCACCATCAATGGTACAAAGACAGAACCTCCTCCAATTCCAAACAAGCTAGATACTATACCTGCAAAAAAACTTGCACCGGCTGCAAAGACCATGAGTTGCTTTGATAGATTGTGTTCCCGTGATTCCATTTTTCTTCGCATGTAAATGTAGACACCTGATGATACCAGCACCATTGCAAACAAGATCTTAAACACTGGTGGCGATACCCCATCAGAAAGATACGCTCCAAGAATTGTACCAGGGATTGAAATTAGTGCAAGCTTTAGTCCAAGGGAATATACGATTCTTTTTTGTCTTGCATAAGATGCAGTAGATGCCACCGAATTGCTAAAGGCTGCAAAGAGGCTGTCACTTGCAGCAAGTGTTGGAGAAAATCCAAAAAAAGTCAATATAGGTACCACTATGAATCCTCCTCCCAGCCCTATCATGGATCCTATTACACCAGCTACAAAACCAAGTGGCAAGAGCCACAAATACTCAAGCAATGATAACACCAGAATCTATTTTCCCCAGATTAAAGAGTCACGTCAACCTTCGTAAACCAAGACATGCAGTAAATTACTTGGATACTAGAAGTTTCCAGAGATAACCGTCTGTATTAGTTGTAAGCTCAATCTTGAAGTGCTTGTTTCCAAGTGCCAGCACATGCGTACTGGTTGTGGGCTCTTTTGTTTGAAGATGAGTGTCACGTATCTTATCAATCAAAGAATACAAGGTAAGAAAACCATCAGGATTTTCTTTTTCCCAGCATGCACATATGGTACTGTTCAAAACAGTGCTAAAGACTGTCTTTACGTCATCATAGTTTGTCAGCATTGGGTTTGATTGCAATGCCACTACAACAAGGCCTGGCAAGTCAGCAGAACCTACCATGTTAATATCCCCAAGAGTTCCTTGCTTGCTTTTGAGTACAGTAGAAGTGCAATATGTAACAAGTGCCTGTCTTTTTGGGTCAGTCAAAAAGTTACAATACTGATCAACGTCTGCCGGAGTACTCAATCGGATCGGTTTTGTCATGTTGATTTGATGCAATGCAAGATTGGTTTTTAGATCAGAGTTTTCTTCATCGTATGAAAAATCAAGAAATGCTATTTGGTTTGATGGAGTACTGGTAGTATCAGGACCTGCCATTGGGAGAATGAAATGAATTAAGATAAAGGCTGCAATTGCTACACCTGCGATTCCAGCAAAAAGATACTTTTTTGATATCACGTGATAATTTTTCTCCAATGCTTTAATAAAGCAATCTGAGAATTCGTCAATCTTAATTAATACCAAAATGTGTCTTGTGAATATTGCGAATCATACTATCAGGTTTTGGAGTTGTCGGGCAAAGTTTTGCAAAACTTTTACTTTCTAGATCAGAAGACTTGTACGCAAAGCACGGGCTAAAGCCAAGAATAGTGGGAGTCTTTGATTCAAAGGGCTCTGCTGCCTCATCGGCAGGACTTGACCTGAACAGGTTGCTTGAGGTCAAGAAAAAATATGGAAACATAAGAAAATATCACAACAAGGAAAAAGATGCAAACGGTCTTGACATGATAAACGGGATGGACGCCGAGGTACTAATCGAGACAACACCTAGCAACTACAAGGATGCAGAACCTGGCATGTCACATATTGTAGCTGCAATGAAAAAAGGATTACACGTCATAACAGTAAACAAGGGACCACTTGCACTTGCTTTTCCGTCATTGATAGAGCTTGCAGCGTATAACCAGGTCCAGCTAAAATTCAGCGGAACAGTCGGAGGCGGAACACCAATCTTAGATTATGCAAAGAACAGCTTGCGTGGAGAGAGGATAATTTCATTTCAAGGAATACTAAATGGGACTACAAACTATATCTTGACAAACATGGCAACTGGCCTGACATTCAAGGCTGCACTTGCAGATGCCAAGAAAAAAGGATATGTTGAAGCAGACGAGTCACTTGACATTGATGGTTTTGATGCAGCGGCCAAGCTTGTCATACTTGCCAACTGGATAATGGACATGAAGGTAACTATCAAGGACATCAAGAGAACTGGAATCAGGGACGTTACAACTGGAGATATTAAAAAGGCAGCATCAAAGGATTGTGCGATTAAGCTTGTTGCATCATGTGACAGGGACCTGGTTGTATCTCCAAAGGAGATATCCCTTGACGACCCAATGTGTGTCAACGGAACCCTAAATGCAATTACGTTTACTTCGGAGCACTCGGGCCAGCAGACAATCACAGGTCGCGGCGCAGGAGGCATTGAGACTGCCAGTTCAATTTTGCGAGATTTACTAGACATCAAAAAGGAGATGAACCAAAGAATTGAAATCGCATAATCTTTCAAAAAGCGACATCTCGTCAATCATTGACAAGATGGTTTTGCAGTGGCACATTGACATCCCAAAGGCAAAGACACTGGTACTGCATGAGATTGATGATACAACAAGCATGGTAACAGGGGACAGCATATCTGCAATACAGATTGAAGATACCTATCTTCCGTTTCTTTCAGAGACTAGCCTTTTAGAGAAATTTCCAAAAGCAATTGTTGATGCAGGTGCAATCAAGTTTGTCTGCAACGGAGCAAATGTCATGCGACCTGGAATTAAAAAATTCACAGAGTTTCAAAAAGATGACATCATTTGTGTGGTAGAAGAAGTTCACAACAAGTTTCTTGCAGTTGGAAAAGCATTGGTATCAAGTGGAGAGATGGCAGGCATAACAAAAGGCGAAGTTGTAAAAAATCTACATTACATCTCTGACAAGTATTGGGAAGCTGCCAAGCTGATTAAAAAGTAATTAGTTTGCTGTAAATTCTCTTGTGCCGTTCTTGTCAACAACTAGAACGTCGATTCCATCTCCACTTGCATTGTCTCTCATTATTGCTGACTTGATGGATTTTACTGCCAAGTTTACTGCATCCTTTTCGCTCATCTTTGGTTTGAATTCCTGGTCTAAAACTCCAAGTGCCATTTCTGCACCTGTTCCTACAGAAGCATAATCATCTGGTAAAACTGAACCTAGTGGATCCAGTGTGTAAATTACTGCGTCACCGTCTACTCCACCTACAATGACCTGTGTCATGAGAGGATAGTATCGTCTTTCATACATCAAAGTTGACATCATCTTGGCTACGGAATTTGGAGGAATGTCTCGCTTGAGTTCCATCTTTCTAATCTTGGTCATTGCCCTCATCTGCATTGCCAAAACTTGCATGTCTGCAACCATTCCAGCACAGCATGCGCCAACAAAATCAGTAATCTTGAATGTCTTTTTTGTAGTCTTGCTTACCACAAAGTTACCATAAGCAATTCTTCTTTCACTTGCCATGACGACACCGCCGTCATATGTAATACCGACCGCAGTAGCTCCCGGCATGTACATGTAAGCCATATTTGCAATGCAAAATGAGCACAATAAAGGCCTTTCTGTGCAATTGCTCACGGATCAGCAGGAAAGAGTCAAGAGATCAGTGGATTTGCAGTTTTCATACCTTTCTTAGAATATGAGAACCTATTGTGATGCAAAATTTCGAATTATCTTGCACATACATTTTGTGGTTTTTCTTAGCAGATCAATTCTTGCAAATTCATTTGGAGAATGGATTCTTGCAAATACATAGGTGCTCCCAACTGCAATGCACGGCGAGTGCAAGAATTTGACAAACGAGAACATGGGTCCAGTTCCTGCAGAGGAGACACTAAGTATTGATTTTCCAAAGGACTCGTCTGCTGCTTTTTTTACTGTTCCAACAAAAGGATCAGATAATCTAGTTCTTGCAGCGGCCTCTCCATGAATCAGTGTGACTTCAATATCCCCAAATCCATTTTCTTTTAGGTGTTTTTTTAATCTGGAAAGTTGTTTTTTTGGATCCATTTTTGGTATCAACCTAAAATCAATCTTTACTAGTGCCTTTGACGGCAGGACAGTTTTTGCGCCAGGGCCCTCATAGCCTGAAGTAAATCCTGCAATGTTGCATGTTGGCTCGCCGACAAGTGCTTTTTTTACCGCAATGCCTTTTTTGTTTCCAACAAATTTTTTGATTCCATATTCTTTTTTAAACGAGACTTCATCAAATGGCTCTGACGATATAATCATGAGGTCTTCTTTTGTAAATTCGTCTACTTCGTTATACCAATCTTTTATCAGCACTTTGCCATTTTTATCGCGAAGTGTATTTAATGCCTCAACTAGTCTCCAGGCCGGGTTTTCTATTATCACTGCAAGACTAGAATGTGCATCCCGGATAGATTCAGTCTTTGACAATTCTACATACAGAAGGCCCTTCATTCCAAGGCTGATTATTGGCCTGTCTTTTTCATCCACATACCCAAATTCCCAGATTACTGCATCACATGATAATTTATTTTGGTATTTTTTTAAATAGTCTTCAATGTGTACGCTTCCAATCTCCTCTTCTCCCTCGATGAAAAATTTTATGTTGCATGGGACATCGCCTGTTGTTTTTAAAAATGCCTCTACTGCCTTTATTCTTGTGACAAGCTCTCCCTTGTCATCAGCAGAGCCTCGCCCAAAAATCTTGTTTCCCTTTATTTTTCCGCTAAATGGCTTGTCATCCCACAGCTCAAGTGGCTCTTCGGGTTGCACGTCATAATGGTTATAAAATAAAAGTGTCTTGCCAGGATTTTGTTTTGATCTTACCTCGCCGTATATTGCAGAGGGAACTCCTTTTTTGACATGCAGTGTCTCTGCATGAATGCCTGATTTTTTCATCATTGATACAATGAGTTGTGAGCACTCTTCGAGTCCCAGGTTTTTTGCAGAAACGCTTGGTTGCTGGATTAGTTTTTGCAGATCGGAAATCAGGCCAGAGAAATTCTTGTCGACATAATTTTCTTGCATGATTTATCTCACTTTATCAAATGGCTTCATGGAATATGGAATAAAATCCAACAGATCAGTTGCCACAATATGTAGACCATATTTTTTTTGCGCCAAAAATCCTGCCTTGCCGTTTACGTATGCTGCAGCAGAAGCTGCCTGCACTGGGTTTTTGTTTTTGCAAAGCATTGATGCAACTATACCAGACAGTACATCACCTGTTCCGCCAACAGTCATGGCTGCAAGGTTTTTTGGGTTGTGGTATGTTTGCTTGCCGTCAGATATGATATCAGTTGGTCCCTTGAGAAGTACGGTTACGCCATTTTCTTTTGCGTATTTTTCAACCATTGCAGACCTTTGTTTGATATTATCAGGGGGAACTTGTCCGAACAATCGTCTAAACTCGCCAGCATGTGGTGTTACTGTAACCTTTTTGTCTTTTATTTCTGGAAGAATTTCTGGCACAAGTGTGCTTGCATCAAGTGAGAGCATGACTGCCCTATCAAGAAGAGATGCTATCAAAATTTTTAGTGCCTCCCTGTCCTGGATTCCAAGGCCCATCCCTATTGTGGCAGAGTCAAGTTCCTTTGGAATGATTCCAAGCAGTTTCTGGACAGAGCCACGTGTCAACTTGGCATCAACTAGTGGCACTACAATCAGGTTTGGTGAATATGCTCGTGTAGACATGACGTTTATCTTTGGAACACAAGTGTACACCAAGTCCGATCCTGCCCGCAGTGCTGCAAGCGATGACAGTATGGGCGCTCCGTGATAAAGATAATTTCCGCCAATGACTAGGACTTTGCCATTGTCTCCTTTTCTGGACAAAGCCTTGCGTGACGGTATGAAACTTTTAACAGTTTGAGCTTGGAGAATTTTTGCCAACAGTCGTTTTATTTTTTAAGAGATGATAAACTTTCGTCTTCAGAAGACTCGGTCTCTTCTGATTCAATCTCTGGCTGTTCCACTACAGGTGCCAAGATTTTGCGCAAAGATGCAGGTGTTATGACTTTGCGCGCAAATGCAACATATGTCGTGTGACCTATTGCCCTAAATGAGTGCCTTGTCTTGCCATCCCTTGCCTCTATGGTTCGTACAATTTGCTCGGTGCATTCAATGTCAAAGAAATCATTTTGTCTCAATGCTGCAGCAAGTTTTTCAAGTTGGTTCATTGTAGGACATATTGCAACAAATGCACCGCTTCCCTTGAGCATCTTTCTTGCTTGCGGGACAACAACCCACGGATCCCCCAGGTCGACAATTACCACATCTACATCTTTTTGAGGCATCTTCTTTGCAGTCTTGAGGTCAAGCTTTGTCATGGTCACATATTTTGACATGCCAGCTTTTTCGATATTTTTTCTTGCAATTGCCATAAAGTTTTCATCCACATCATACGTGTACACATGGCCTTTTGGTTTTAGTATGCTTGCAAGAAAAGTTGTAAAAGATCCGCTGCCAGTACCAATCTCCACTATTTTTTGTCCACTCTGCAATCCAATTCTTGCTGCAATATACCCCAAGTCCTTTGGATAAACAATCTGGGTGCTGCGCTGGCTCTTCATCACAAAGTCATATATCGTAGGCTCTAATGCAAAAATTATTTTTCCCTTGTTGGTCTTGATTGCGCTGCCAAACGGTTTGCCTATCACTTTTTTGTGGTCTATAATTCCAACATGTGTGTGAAACTGTTGTTTTGGAGCAGCCTTCATCAGCCATTTTTTACTGTCATTATAAAAAAACAACACATAGTCATCTTGTTTTATTTTCCGCACAACTCAACCTAATTAATTGCTAATAAATATCAAGATGGATGAGGTGATGTTACTTTATCGGTTGACAGTGTAAGACATTCCTACTTGAACAACCTACAAGGAAACAGCATCACAAAAAGTTACAAATTAAAACCTTGAATAAGTCTAAATGCATTGGCCGATAGAATTTCGCTCATTGGCACATTAACATCAAACACACACATTCGGATCTTGTACCCTAGTTTCACATTGTTGAAGATATTGCATGGGCTGCCGTATTCTCCAGGTTATGAAGTTGATAAGTTGCACTAATCATAACATTTGTTGCCTTTCCTTGGATTTGTTGAATTAATGGATTTGATGTCACTGAATGATATCCAGCAAGTGCAGCGTTAAGAGTTCCACTTGAACCCAAACCTATGAACACTAAGGCTACAAACACGAACATCAGTAATTTCAGAAACATGTCATGATCCTCATTGGTACTCTACATTATGCCTAAAGTTTGATTTATACTTCAAGTATCTTTGTTATGTGTCTACGCGATGATGTTACTTGACAGATTTTCTGGAACAAAAATGACACTAGGTTAAGTAATTTTAGCTAATCCGATGTGGATAAATAGCTTCACTCGTTTGTAAACGTTTCAGAGATTAGATTTTGTTTTCTTCGCCGGTCTTGGGCTTTTTTTTCAGTATCCTTCCTGATACAACAGATGCTACCCACAATCCCACTCCTGTCCATACCATTCCCTGAGATACGGTAAACATTCCCCAGACTGTAAACACCAGTCCAAATGCTGCAAAGATTACAGGAATTGTTGCTTTCTTTGAGACCAATTTCTACATCCTCTCCGGTGCATCAATGCCTAAAAGATATAGTGCTTTGGCAAGTGTTTCCTTGAAAGAATAAACAAGACATAGCCTTGCATTTATTGTAGAATCAGAGCCTGCTGTAAGCACCTTGACATGCTCATAAAATGTGTTAAACGACACAGCAAGTTGATAGCAGTACTTGGCAATTATTTTGGGGGACAAGTTCTTTGCTGCATCTTCGACTTGGAGATCAAACTTGCCAATTATTTTTGCCAGGTCCTTTTCATATACAGAATCCATTCCATCAAGGCTTGTCTCAAAGTTTAGAGTCTTGCCAGATTTTTCCAAGATTCGCATTGCACGTGCATGTGCATACTGGATGTAAGGTCCAGTGTCCCCTTCAAGGCTTAGTGATTCTGTCAGATCAAATGTTATGATTTTGTCAAGATCTTGCTTTATCATTGTATACCGTAGTGCGCCTATTGCCACCTGCTCTGAAATTTTTACAAGGCTCATTTCATCAAGCTCTGAATTTCTTTTCTTTGCTTCCTCAAATGTGCGCGCGCTTAGAACATCTAAAACATAATCTGCGCTCACATAGATGCCTTTTCTGCCAGACATTTGCACAGACTTGCCTCCAGTGTCAAGGTCAAGTGTCTTTGCAGTCTCCGGACTTAGTGTCACAGATTCATAACCCAGGTGCACATACGAGTCGGGTTTTGATTTAAAATCAGTCATTATCTTTGTGATTAGTTTTTGCAGACGCGACTGTCTTGAATCAATAACTGTAATGACACGTTCTCCTGCAAAATGCATCTTGGTGTCTTTTTCATCAAGTGTTGTCTGCCACAGAACCCTGTCTGTTTTTTGTACTGCATATTGTTTATAGTAAAATGGGTCTTCCAAGATTCCAAGCTTCCATGCTGCATATGGTATGTCTTTTGCAATGTATGTGGCAGTCCCGTTGCTTCTTACCAAGACTTTATCCTCCTCATCAGACTCGGTCTTGATGACCCAGCAGCCTGCAAGTTTGCCCTCTTTTTCAAGTTCTGTAATTCCCATTGATTTCATTTTTTCAAATGCTATAGACCACAAATTAGAGCGAACTATCTGGGACTCGAAATTAAGGCAGTCATATGTCACACCAAGCCTCCAGCATGTCTTGAGTTGTTCATCTAATACCTTTCTTGTAAGCTCGTCTCCAAATTTAGCAATCTCTGATGTGCCCTCCTCAAGTTCTTTTAGAACGTGATTACGCATCTCTGCTAATGCCTTGTCAGTCTCATACCGTTCAGTGATTTTTACATATACCACATCTCCACAATAATGATCAAACTTTTGGCCCTCCGGAGGCTTGTCAGAATATCCACCATACTTGAAGCCAACTATGATATCTGCAACCTGCAAGCCAGAGTCATCTACATAATTTAGAACGCTTGTATCGTATGACGCCTTGTGTAGAATTCGCGCAATAGTATCACCAATGATTACATTTCTGACATGTCCAACATGGAGTGCCTTGTTTGGATTTACACTGGTATGCTCTATTACCATCTTGGAATTTTTTCCAAGGTCCACGGCACCATAATTTGCATGAAGTGACGAATGTATCACTTTGGGAATGAACAACTGGTAATTTGCAGTAAAATTAAGATATCCAGAGATATGTGCAGAAACTTCGGATACATACGCTCCAGGATTTTTTTTGTATTGTTCTGCAAGTGCTTGGGCAATATCAAATGGTTTTTTCTTGAGTGCCTTTGCAAGTAAAAATCCGACATTACAACTTACATCTCCAAACTCTGGCCTTGATGCTTCGGA
>JABDBR010000034.1 GCA_013288545.1 Nitrososphaerota archaeon
AAAAAGGACAAGCTTGAGGTTTTTCATCTATTACAAGACTTGGATCAGGTCTATTCCATTGTGAAAAGAGTTGGAAATAGTACGACGTTTGTATTTGATCATAGAAAGACCATGGAAACAATCTATTCAGGCCTAGGCAGCATAGCAATAGACTGCCATAGAGATATTGCAGAGTTTCTAGAGTCCAAGTTTGGAGAACAAAAAGACCCTTTCATTATTTCACACCATTATTATCGTGCTCGAGAATGGGAAAAAGCTCTAAAATTCCTCTCACTTTCTGCCAAAACATCTTTTGAAAATTACTTTTTTGCAGATTCCATCAAGCAGTACCAGGAATGTTTCAAACTGATTAAAGACAATACAGTATCATTTCCACAATCAGAGTACAATTTACTACGACTTGGATACGCAAAAGCGTTGCTTGGAAACAATTCTACATCAGAATGTATCACAAATCTCAACGATCTTGACAAGACTGCAAGCCTAACTGAAATGGAAAGTCTAACGAAGCATCTAGTTTCCAATAACTATCAGTATCAAAAAATATCACATTGGATTCTTTTAAGAGTCTTAAAAGTGATTTAAGAAAGAATGGATTACCATCAGTCTGTTTGTAAATATTGTGTATGGTTTCACTATCAAGCTTGTGTGATCCAAGAAATCCTTCAACAAATTTAGGATATAAATTCTCAGGCATAGAATCAAGTTCTATTAAAGTAGAATTATCCTTGTCAAGTGAAAGCAGCAAGTCAAATTTTTCCTTTGCATCAAGATCCTTCTGAGTGGTAATAAAACCAGTCCTGTATGATACAATTATCATAATTTTTTTGTCAATCTTTTTCATTATATAGAAAAGAAGCTCCACAGAAGTACTGTCAAACCATTGTATGTCTTCTGCATGTAATACCAGAGTCTTCTTCTTTGAAATTTTTTGAAATATGGAAAGATAATTTGAAAATACATAGTGGCTATTATCTATGGAATATTTGTCAACATCCGAGATACCTCTTACAGTCTTTGTAATTTCCTGAGTTGTAGTAACGTACGGCTCTAATGATGGAACAAGCTTTGCAAGGTTAAGAATGGTGTCAAATAGATCACCACGTGTAAAATTCCTGTAAGTATGTAGAAAATCCTTCATCATGTCTATGAAAGAAAAGAGAGGAAGATCCTGCTCTTCGTATCCTCTGGCAGTAAGAATAGCCGTATCCTTATCTTCTATCGATGTAAGAAACTTGTTTATCAGTGAGGTTTTTCCTATTCCTGCCTCCCCAATTACAAATACAAACTTGTTTTCCGAGTAATTGTTTACCCTCTCAAAAATACCCTCTAGTTTCTGCAAGGTGTCCTCTCTATCTAGAAAGAATTGCTGGCTAGAAACCACTTTTTCGCTCATGGAGTAAAGAATTTAGCTGTCAAAGAACTAATTATGTTTTGAGATACTAGCATAATTTCTTATAAAAAAGATGTACTTGTGGAAAGAAAACATCGGTTTCAAATACGCCTTGCAAATCATGGGGATGCAGTAAGCTTCCTTAAACTAGAAGCAAGATGTTTCAAGATGAGAACAAGCAAAGATACAATCTACTTTTGGACTCCAGCAGTATGCTATCTGTGGTCATACAAGGCTATAGTGGATGACAAAATAATCGGCGGAATAATTGCAACACCAACACGTGATGGAAATTGGTACGTGAATTCACTTTTTGTACATCCATCATACCGAAAACATGGCGTTGCCACAAGACTGCTGTCTAAAATCATCAAAACTGCTGGACATAAGAAAATCTTTCTTGATATCAAGACAAACCGGAGGTTCCTCATGGATTTTTACAATAAGCATGGTTTCAAGTTACAAAAGTTGGAAAAAAATTACTATTATGATGGAAGTGATCGTTATCTTCTAGTACATGCCAGTTGATGGGTCTGAAATTGTTTCGTTAAAGTAGTGTGTCTCAACAGATCATGGGAATGCTTCTCAAGGATGTGTTGCTTTAACTGTACAAAAATTATTCATTGTGGGTTACCAAAATGTTTATCTGCCCTCTCTGCGCTATTATTTTTCTATATTTCCAAGTTCTGCCAATAAAGCAGACAGCTGAATCTCTGGATTTGCTCCTACAATTAATCTGTAATCATATTTTGCTATAGCTTCTAACATTTCAGATAGATGAACAGTCTTGATTCTATAACACTCTTCATTGAGATATTTCAAAAAGTCTGATTCTGACATTCCATAAACTTTGATGAGTTCAATCATTTTGTTCCTGGCTTCCGAAATTTTTCCTCCTAATGCAAGTTTCAAAATAGAGCCCACATCGCTTGTCTTGGTAAGTCCAGCAGCAGCTTTTACATTATCTTCATTTATTATTCCAACACTTGCTGTAGCTTGTAACATGTTTATGGTGTGACGCATATCTCCTTCTGAATATTGATACAGCGTTTTCAAGCCTTCTGCACTATACTTTATTTTTTCTTTTTTACAAATCTCTTCCAAATGGCTTACTATGTCTTCTTCAGATATCCTTGTAAATTTGAAAACAGCACATCTACTTTGAAGAGGTTCTATGATTTTTGATATATTATTTGCAATCATGATGAACCTACAATGTTTTGCAGTGTCTTCAATAATCCTCCTCAAGGCAGTCTGTGCGTCTGAGGTCATCTCATCAGCTTCATCCAAAATTATAAGCTTGAAAGGAATGTTAGTGTCTAAACCTGCAAATCTTGCAAATTTCTTTACTCTTTCTCTGACCATGTTAATACCACGTTCATCAGAAGCATTCAATTCTAGAGTGTGATCGCGCCATAAATCTCCCAGAATTTCTCTTGCAAGACACAATGCAGTAGTAGTCTTACCAACTCCTGCAGAACCCGAAAATAACAGGTGGGGCATCTCAGATGTATTCTTTAAAAGAGATCTTAAACTACCTACTATCTCTTTTTGGTTTATTATTGATGAGATCTTTGTAGGGCGATATTTTTCTACCCACATCGAAGATTCAGTCATAGGGACATACGTCTTTCACTTACTAATAAAATTAAGTCTACGAAATCATGCTTGTAAATCATTGATGTAGTTCTGATGTTGAATAGGATTCTATTATTACCCATTGTTATTATGCATGAAGAAGACTAGGATTGTTTATAGAATGATTACTCATGGTTGTGTATTGAATGAGAAAACAAGTATCTCAGTTATGAACAGGAACAAATTTGTACAGATGTATCCTAGATCAAATGATCGAACTAAATGGTTAACAGAATTGATCGATCGATCCCTTTAGAGGCCCAAAGGAGGATCGAGTAAATTGCACATTTCAGAGCTTATACAGGTACATAGTATTGGATACCGCTTACAGGAAGTCAAAGTCAATTTTGGGTATGATCTCAAAATAGATGCTCCACTGACATTCATAGAAGCTAAACAGGGAGAAATCTTGAGTATCTCAAGATGGATAGCTGAAGTATTATCTTTGGAGAAATTAGTTGAAGTACAAGATACTGATATGATAGTAGCCTTGAAGCAGGCAGTTATGAAAGAAAACGTACAAGGTGATTTTGACCTTTCTACTTTGGATCTGGATTTTTACATAAAAGTAAATTCATTCACACGACGACTCCCACAAGAAGATCGCGATAAAATAGAAAGTATGTTAAACTCTCTTATTCGTAAACGACAAGGAAAAATAATTCGATTAGCAGATTCGTTCAAGATGACAGCCGATTTAGCAAAAAAATTAACTATAGAAGAAAGAACATTATTTGATTACATCCACGATAACAGTGCTGAATTTAAACAACAAATAATGGGCGATAAGAAATGACTACACAGTCTGAATCAATTTCAAAAAATAAACTTCAGGATCAAGTAAAAGATTTTCTAAGTCAATTTAAAGACAAATCTGGTGCCTACAAATATGTTGATGAAATAGACCAAATGATGGCAAAGAAAACTCAATACATTGTAGCTGACTACAATGACTTGGTATCGTATCCTGAAATTGAATCTGTGTTTAACGTTGATCCTGATGAAATACTCAGGGCTTTTGGTGGGGCGATAAAGGATATTCTCAAAGAAAGATTTCCACAATATGCCGAAAAAATTCGACATGACATTAGAGTAAGAATTTCGAACTATCCATCACAACGGAGTTTACGTGAAGTAAATGCAGAAGTTATTGGAAAAGTGATTAGTGTATCTGGAATGGTTGTCAGATCTTCTGAAATCAAACCACTTGCAAAAGAATTGGTTTACTTTTGTCCTGATAACCACAAGACTGTGAGAGTACAAGAAAAGGGCCTAGAGTTTAAAGAACCACTAAAATGTGATAATGGAAAATGTACTCATAGAGATCTTGAGATAAGTCCAGAACAAAGTAAGTTCATTGATTTTCAAATGGTGAGATTACAAGAATTGCCAGAAGATTTACCTCCGGGTCAATTACCTCATTATCTAGATGTCACAGTCTTACAAGACTTGGTTGATAACGCCAGACCTGGAGATCGTATCATACTAACAGGAATTGTAAGGATTGAACAAGAACACATACCTTCTATGAGGGGGAAAAGTGGTATCTACAGATTACGAATTCAGGGAAATAATATTGAATTTCATCGGGGACGTGGAAACAAGTCTTCTAGGAGTACTGAAAGAGAGGAGATCTCTCCTGATGAAGAGAGAATAATAAAATCACTTGTTAAAAATGCAGATATTTATGATAGACTCGTAGCGTCATTTGCACCTCATGTAAGTGGGCACGATATAATCAAAGAAGCCATCTTATTGTTAATTGTAGGATCGACTCAAAAACTTCTTGCAGATGGTGCTAAAATTCGTGGTGATATCAACGTCTTTTTGGTAGGTGATCCTGGTACTGCAAAAAGTGAAATGCTAAAATTCTGTGCAAGAATTGCTCCTAGAGGTCTTTATACATCTGGAAGAGGTTCAACTGCAGCAGGACTTACAGCCGCAGTTGTTAGGGATAAAATTGGTATAATGATGCTTGAGGCAGGTGCTGTAGTATTAGGTGACCAAGGTCTTGTCTGCATAGATGAATTTGATAAAATGAAACCAGAAGATAGAAGCGCATTACATGAAACAATGGAACAACAATCGGTCAGTATTGCAAAAGGTGGAATCGTTGCAACGTTAAATGCCAGAACATCAATTTTGGCTGCTGCAAACCCGATGTTTGGAAAATATGATCCTTTCAAGAATATCACAGAAAACGTTAACCTTCCAGTTCCACTCTTAACACGTTTTGATCTTATCTTTGTTGTTAGGGATATACCTTCAAAAGAAAAAGATACAAGAATTGCACGACACATATTGAATCTACATAGAACATCCGGAACTGATACTAAATCACTAATTGATGTAGATATTCTTACAAAATATTTATCATATGCAAAGAGATTTGATCCAAATCTTACTCCAGAAGCAGAAGATATGATCTTAGATTACTATATGACAATGAGAAATGTGGAATCTGAAGGAATGATTACAGTAACCCCAAGACAACTAGAGGGACTTGTAAGGTTAGCAACAGCAAGAGCTAGATTATTAATGAAAACGCAAGTTGATGGAGAAGATGCAGAACGTGCGATATTCCTTATGCAAAGCATGTTGCAAGATGCTGGAGTTGATGTTAATACCGGAAAAGTCGATCTTGGAGTTCTTCAAGGACGTCCTCACAGTGAAGTTTCAAAAATGCAATTATTCATGGATGTAATGAAATCGCTTGAGGGAGATGAGAAGAGGCCAGTTGAAGAAAAGGCATTTGTCAAAGAACTGGTCAAGACTGGTAAATTTACAGAAGATGAAGCAAGAAAGTATCTTAAAAAATTGCAAAGAGAGTCAGCTATTTATGAATCCAAACCTGGTCATTATAACCGGGTATGAAAATAGAGCAGTTAGATATTCCCCCTTCCACAATTGAATTTCTACAAAAAAATGGATATGTGAACCTATATCCACCGCAGGAAAAGACAATCAAGGCTGGGTTACTTGAAGGAAAGAGCATATTGGTTTCTGCTCCAACAGCAAGTGGAAAGACGTTAATTGCAACTCTTGCAATAATAAAACACCTATCTGAAAAGAGAGGCAAGATAGTCTATCTTAGTCCTCTAAAGGCTTTAGCATCAGAAAAATTCAATGAATTCAAAAAACTTGGTTCTGTTGATCTTGGAAAAAACGTGAAAATCCAAATATCTACTGGTGATTTTGATGTATCCGACAAGAATTTGGGTCAAAATGACATTCTTGTACTAACTAATGAAAAAATGGATTCTATCATAAGACAAGGTGCAGAATGGATAGATCAAATAAGTCTTGTAATCGCTGATGAAGTGCATCTGTTGGGAGATGATGATAGGGGGCCAACTCTTGAGATTGTACTTACAAAGCTAAAGTTGTTGTCACAAAAACCGCAAATACTTGCTCTAAGTGCTACAGTTACTAATGCTGATGAAATTGCTGATTGGCTAGGATGTAAACTGGTTCATAGTGAATGGAGGCCAGTCCCGTTGTCAGAAGGAGTTTATGATCAGGGTGTAGTAACCATGCAAGACAGAAAGAAATTTGAAATTCAGACAAGCATTAGGGGGCCGCCCGTTGATCTAGGTTTGGATTCATTAAATAATGGAGGTCAGGCAATTTTATTTGCAGAAACAAGAACTCGTTCTGTATCTCTTGCTACAAAGGCATCAGAGGCGGTAGCAAAAACTCTGAACAATGAAGAAAAGGAAATGTTGGGAAAAATTTCACAAAAAATTTTAGATGATAATGAACATACTGAACTTGTTAAAACTTTGGCAAGTCTAATTAAAAATGGAGTGGCGTTTCATCATGCTGGTCTTAATCCAAATTGTAGAGACATAATTGAATCTGAATTTCGAAATAAAAGAATAAAGATTTTGGCATCTACTCCTACCTTAGCTGCAGGAGTAAACCTTCCAGCAAGACGCGTAGTTATTTCTAATGTAAGTCGATATGATGCAAAGTATGGTGCTAACAAACCCATTAGCATATTGGAGTATAAACAACTGTGCGGTCGTGCAGGTAGACCACAATATGACAAATACGGAGAAGCAATCATTGTTGGAAATTCAAATAGTGATGAAATTTTTGACTATTACATTAATGGAGTGCCAGAACCAATATCTTCAAAGCTCACTGGAGACAAAGCATTAAGAATTCATCTTCTTAGTTTTATATCGACAAATCCTGGTATAAAGGGAGACGACATAGTAGAATTCTTTTCAAAGACACTTTCAGGTTCTCAAGAAAGAAAAACTACAATAAAATTCCACATTCAAATATCTTTGCGATATCTAGAATCCGAAGATTTTGTAAAACAAAAAGGAGGTAGATATATTGCTACAGAATTTGGCAAAAAAACCTCCACATTGTACATAGATCCTCTGACAGCAGTTCTGTTCCGAAAATCCCTGGAAAAAGTTCCAACGAAAGGACACACTCTTGGTCTGCTACATATCATTACAATCTCAGAAGACTTCTTTCCAAAGTTTTCGTTAAGAAACAAAGATTATGAATTTGTGAGTACTTTGATTGAAAATTATGCTGATCAGCTAATAGAACCTATATCTGAATATGATTGCAATAGAAGTCTTCTTGCAATACACTCTTGGATCAATGAATCAAGCGAAATATTTCTTTCTGATAATTTTGGTATAGAATCTGGTGATATGCACAGAATGGCAGAGACTGCGGACTGGCTGATTCATGCGCTTTATGAGATTGCAAAGCTAGAAAAAAAAGATGAGGTACTAACGGAGATTGATGATTTGAGATCCAGAATAGTATATGGTATTAAAGCAGAACTTGTTGACTTGGTAAAAATAAAGGGAATTGGAAGAGTCAGGGCCAGAATACTCTTCAAGAACGGAATAAAAACTACTGAGGATCTATCTATGATGTCTATTGAAAGACTAGCAAAAATAGACAAGATAGGGCCAGTTATTGCAGAAAACATAAAGACACATCTGAAAAAGATAAGATGATGCTGGATAGAACCATTATAGGAATACTGATTTCAGCAGTGGCGTTTGTTACCGTTTATGCAATTACTCCAAGTCTGATCAAAATACTGACAAAACGAAAAATGGTTGTAAAAGACTACAACAAAGAGGTTGCAACAATGGTTGCCCGTCCTGGGGGACCTTCCATTCTTGTAGGAATTTTGGCTTCTGAACTTACTCTTTATGCTTTTTTTCCTTCCAATGAAATATTAGCAATTGTGATAACGACCACTCTTGCTTTTCTTGTTGGGTTTGCTGATGATAGAAAAGTACTTGGAGGATGGTTCAAACCCTTGGCTCTTGCTGCTTCTGCATTGCCTATCATCTTACTTGGAGCGTATAACCCACATCTTGCATTTCCATTATTTGGTTCAGTCAAAATTCCAGAACTCTATTTGGGATTGATAATTTTTATCATTCCAGTAATGGGGAATACAATAAACTCTATTGATGTCCTTAATGGTGTTGCAAGCGGATTCATGACTATTGCCAGTTTTGCCCTTACAATTTGTCTTGTTATTGTACACCATTATGATATTGCATTAGCAAGTTTACCTCTCGGTTTTGTATCGTTGGCATTTTACAAGTATCACAAAGTTCCAAGTAAGATATTTCCAGGCGACTCTGGCGCACTAACTCTTGGAGCAATGTATGGCACGTTATCTGTAGTGGGCCATGTTGAAATTATTGCCGCAATTGCATTGCTTCCTGCAGTGATAAACTCTTTTCTCTTTCTTTCTAGTGTAAAAAGAATAATTGAACATAGACAGATAAAGGCAAATCCGGTGGTTCACACTGAGGATTTTAAACTGATGGCTAGTACTGACAAATCTGCTCCAGTGACTCTTGTACGATTAATCTTGGCAAATGGGCCGCTGACTGAAAAACAAGTGGGATTTGTAATATTTAGACTGGCGTTATTTTCTGCAGCACTTGCAATAATCACATCTTTTATGATGGAAATTAGGATATGAAAGGAACCCAAATTTTTTTCTACATATTTGTCATGTGGTTACTGATTATTGCTGGGGGTGGACTAGTTGTTTCAATAATAGCCCACATTTCAATACAGGGTTTCGGAAAACTAGATAATTTGATAGATTCTATCATCAAAGCAGGTATTGCACTAGTACTTGTAGTAATTTGGATCCTGATAATGTCAAAAATAAAGAACTGGATATTTCATAAACAAATCAGTCACTAGCTTTTTTCCCAATTCTCTTTTTTCTTGTCATATTCTTCTCTTGAATACTTAACTTTGGCTGGAACTCCTACTACAACACAATTTGGCGGTACATCTTTTGTGACTACTGCTCCCATTGCCACAACGCTGTTCTTTCCTATTGTGACTCCTGCCTTTATGACTGCTCTAGAGCCTATGACTGCCCCATCCTCTATGATGACTCCAACCATCTTTTTGCTTGCTGGATATGGATCATTAGTTAAAGATGCAGCCGGACCTATGAAGACATTTTTTCCAATTCTAGAAAGTGGTGGTATGTAAACAAGTCCTTCTATCATGGTATTCTCTCCTATCTTGACATTGTAATCAACATGTGCAAGTGAACCTATCTTTACATTGTCCCCAATCTCGGTGTCATCTCCCACATATGCAAAATGCCATATTCTGACATTTTTTCCAAGTTTGGCTTTTTCTGAAATAAAATTTGTTACCATTTTCTTATCACAAGTGCCATGGAGCGCCTTTTGAAACAATCTTTTCAGGAAGAGTGCTTTTGTACTTGTTCAAGAATTCAATATCTTTATTCTTGTCTCTTAACTCATCCGGTAACATTATGGGAATCTCTTCTATGATTGGATAATATCTTGAACACTTTGAACAAAATATGGTACCTTCTGAAACAATTTCTCCTTTTGTAGTTAATTCCACTAACTCAAGTGGATAGTGTTTGTCTATTGGACAAGCAAGAATTTCCATTAATTTTCTGTTCATTTTAGATCCAGATAAATTGGAGTTCCTTTGTGGCTAGATAAAAGTGCCGCTTCTGCAATTTTGGTGGTATTTACTGCATCTTCTGCTCTTACTCTTATGTTCTCTTTTCCTTCTATTGCAGATATGAAATTTTTTATCTCTAAAAGTAAAGGTTCTTCTGTTTCCTTGCGTGGTATTTCTGCGCCTGAACTGGTTTCAATCTTTACTTCTTGTGTGATAAAATCAGAAGAAATTATTGCATCTCCACACACTGCATTAAATTTTCTAACACGAATTGGAGTAATCCAGTTTGATGATATGATTGCAACTCTGTTATCTTTGAAACCAAGCATTATTGTAGCAAAATCTTCATGTTCATGTCTTATTTTCCCAGATCTTGCAAATACCACTTCTGGTATATCATCAAATAACCACATAGCAGTATCAATGTCATGGACTGATGTATCATAAATAATTCCCACATCTTTTATGTGATTTGGCATTCTGTTCTCTCTGTGAAACTCAAGCATAATCAGCTCTCCATACTTCTTGGTCTTGACATACTCTTTGACAAGTGAAACTGCCGGATTGAATCTCTCTATGTATCCACTTGTCAGGATTACTTTATTTTTCTTGGCTATCTTGAGAAGGTCTTCACCCTCGCGTGAGAGGTAAGTCATTGGCTTTTCTACAAAAACATTCTTCTTTTGTTCTAAGAGTTTCCTTGCCAACTCAAAGTGAGTCGAAGTAGGTGTACAAACAAATGCCGCATCAAATTTTTCTGAATCCATAAGGGAATCTAGTGAAGAGTAATGATTTACAGAATATTTTTTGCCAAATTCTTCTGCACGAGAAGTATTCATGTCACATATGGCTGAAAGAACCCCAAGTTGTGAAAGAATTCTGGCGTGATTTTTTCCAAAACCACCAGTACCTATCTGAACTATTTTCATCTTAATACACCGGTGTTATCCATTTGGAGTATTTTTTGTTTTTAGCCATGGTGATATCTGAATAGATCTTTCTAATATCTCCTGTAATCTTTCCTATTTTACCATCTCCAACCCGTTTACCATCTATTGAAATAACTGGAGTTATCTCTGCTGCAGTTCCTGTCAGAAATACTTCGTCAGCAAAGTAGATCTCTGTTCTAGGAATTTCACGTTCTATTGTATGATATCCCATATCTTCTGCTATCTTGATGACTGAATCTTTTGTAATTCCTTCCAATGCTGATGAGCTGGGTGGGGGTGTTAGTAATTTTCCGTCTCTTACAATAAAGATATTTTCACCAGGTGCCTCGCTTATGTTTCCTAGATGATCTAATAATATGGCCTCATCGTAACCGTTTCGCTTTGATTCTTGTGTTGCAAGTATGGAATTGAGATAATTTCCACCCATTTTTGCAAGTGGTGGTGTAGAAATGTCATGAATTCGTCTCCAAGACGATGTACCTACTTTTATCCCATTTTTGTTAAACAGTTCTCCGAAAGGAAACATGACTATGGCAGTATGTGTTGGAGTATTTTCAGTTACATGAAGATTAATTCCATGTTTGCCTACAAAGTAAAATGGTCTTATGTAACATGATTCTTTAACATTATTTTTCTTACAAATCTGAATTATTGCATTAGCAATTTCCTTATCTGTAAACCTCAGAGAAATTGAATACACCTTACCTGAATTTCTAAACCTCTTGATATGATCCTGTAGCCTAAAAATATACAAGTTCTTGGAATTCCAATATCCCCGCATTCCTTCAAAAACCGAAGTTCCATAATGAATGGCATGAGTCATAACTGGAACCTTTGCATCTTCATCTCTTACTAATTTGCCATCAAACCAAACAAATTTCGGAACAAAAGATTTCATATTGAAAAACCAAATCCGTCTATAATTAATCTATTTCTACCAAAATCCTATGCTTGGAAATTTCATTCCTAGTACTCTATATGTAAGATCCTCTGCGTTTGCAAATC
>JABDBR010000035.1 GCA_013288545.1 Nitrososphaerota archaeon
CACATTGTACTTGTACCTTGCTTTCCAACTAGTGTCACAACAAAGTCATTTTCAGAATCAATTTCTCTGATGGCCGAGTTGTAAGTGTCTGCAACAAATATTTTGTTTCCAGTTGCACACAATCCAAGTGGGTGTTGGAACAACGATTCGTTTGTCTTACCATCTTTGTGTCCAAATGTAAATAGTCCGTGACCTACAATGGTTCTCACATATTCTGTCTTGAGATCTATTTCTCGAACAGACGATGTCTCACTATCTGCAAAATATATAATGTCGTTGTACACAAAAATTCCGCTTGGTTGTGCAAGTTGTGCTTGCATTCTGTTGGCATCTACAATATCCTCCTGACCATTTCCTGCAAAAGGTCTTGCCAAATCTGTGTTAATGTCATATGTCCATATCTGATGATTTCCAGCCATTGCAATGAAA
The DNA here is from genome assembly GCA_013288545.1 of Nitrososphaerota archaeon. Taxonomy (GTDB): domain Archaea; phylum Thermoproteota; class Nitrososphaeria; order Nitrososphaerales; family Nitrosopumilaceae; genus Nitrosotalea. Next base: position 430 of record JABDBR010000035.1, read on the forward strand.
ACCACGCTGTCTTTTACTGCAACATCCCATGGAGATGAAATCGCAGTATCTTTCCCCTTGCCGCCTGTTGATCTCCAAGGACCTTGCTTACCTGTTCCAACAAGTGTGGTAACTTGATTATCTTGGAGATTTATTTTTCGTAATGTGTGATTTTCAGTATCTGCAACAAAAATAAGATCATCTTTCCATGCTACTCCTTGGGGTCTGAAAAACGTAGCCTCTGAAAAATTACCATCTTGCAGTCCTATCTTGCCATTTCCAATGATGTGTAATATTTTGCCTAAAAGATCAGTTACAATGATTCTGTTATGGTTTGAATCTGATATTGCAATTTTATCCTTTGATATTGATATCTTGCCTGGAAAAGACAAGGTAGCACTGTTCCTTTGTATGGTTTTTACAATCTTGATTGGTTCTCTTGCTAATGTGTGAGACTTTGCATGCTTTTCTAAAAGAACATCGATTGTATCCTCTACCATCTCTTTTTGACCCTCTCCTGACTGCCTGTACACTAGGGTTCCATTGGGATCAATTATTGCGATTGTAGGCCAGCCAGTCACACCGAACTTGTTCCAAACGGTCATTTTTTTATCCACTAGTACTGGATGAGATATCTCGTATCTTGCTACTGCCTGTTCAATATTTTTCCTGTCTTGTTCATTGAAGAATTTTGCAGAGTGTATCCCTATGAAGACAACTGGTTGGTCCTCGTATTTTTTTTCAAGCTCTGCAAGTACTGGTAATGTATGCATGCAATTTATGCAACAATAGGTCCAAAAGTCTAGTACTATAACATGACCCTTGAGTTTTTCAAGTGAAAGAGGTTCTTTTGTATTTATCCAATCAAAATCTGGAGGAAACTCTGATGCCTTGGTAACTTTGGAAAATATGTTGTCAAACATGATATGGATTTGAGATTTTGATTATTTAACAGCTCTTCACCGCATGTTCGACATAATTTATCTGGCGTTTTGTTTGTTCCTGTGAGTTTTTACAAATATTGTGACACTTACCATTATTGCAGCAGCTACAATTGACAACCCAATTATGATGTTATTCCACATGGAATCATTTTGTGGAGGTTGAATTGGAAGATTATTTTGTACCGGTTTGGCTGTTGAAGAATTTTGCGGTATTGGCAATGACCCGTTGTTTTGTTCTGTTTTAATTCTAGTTGTATTGATTTTAGTGGTATTATCATCAAGTTTGATCTTTGATTGTGATAACTCTGGATTTGTGATGTTTGTCTGTGATGTAATATTTGCAGAGTTGGCTGAAGAATTTGTCTGGTATAGTGGTAATTTGTAGTCAGGACCGGAAGCACCCATCTGATGAGGTAGTTTTCCAATTACTGCAAGTGCCTGTCTTACTTGTTCTTCAGTCCAACCGCGTGCTTTGAGTTCTGCATAAAACTGAGCCTCACTGATTGTTCCATTCTGATATTGCTTCAGTATGATATCTCCATTGTCGGCAACTGGGCCTTCAGATGAAGGCATTCCGGGCGTAACAAAGAATGGAATTGTCTTTGTGGTATAGCTCTGCTCCGAATCGCTTTCAAGTAACCATGCAAGCTTGATTTGATACAAGCCCTGGGGCTCGTCTTTTGTGTTACATAGTGTGGAAAATCTCTCTAGTATTTTGCCATTAACTGTTACATCGCAGACAGAATTTTCAAAACCATTGAGAAAAACAGGTTTTGAATTGTTTGTGCTTGGCAACGAAAATGTGATAATTCTGTTTGCATAGTCCTGATTTATGGCATCATCGTGTGTGTATATCGGAAAACAGTCTTGGCCTCCACAATGGCTTGTCAAAGTGGTACCAAAGGGTTGTGAAAATGGAAGATAAATGTAAAGATCAGGATATGGATAACTTGATTTTGATATGTCTGGTATGCCGGATACTGTAATTGTTATCTTGGTTCCTGGAGGTCCCGAAGCTGGCGATATTGTTACATGTGGACTGCCAAGCGTTCCAAGATCTGTAGTTGCCCACACTGCACTGCATAATGGTATTACACCTAATCCTATCGCTAGTAACAATATATTTTTCAATTATGACAAAAACTAAAATTGATAATTAATAAGACTTGGGTGTGATTTGTCAGTAAGATCTGTCTATGTAACTCCAAGATGTTGTCTTGTCAAATCATATTTGCAAAATCAAATATTGTTTATGGCATTCCTTCTGGAGAGTGGAGGGCGTCTTGCTTTAACCTCAGTGCCCTGTAAATTATTGGACCGTGATCAGCCTCTACATCTGTTGTGATGTATAATATGTGATCAGAGTCAAGTGGCATTGTTATACGTTTGAGTTTTTCATATTCTACTAGAGCATACTTACCTCTTCCTATCTTATCTGAAACTTCGTTTCTTGATTTCCATGCATTGATTGCAAGTTGAAGAGATTTCTGGCTCTCCTCTGGAGACAATAGATTTGATACGCCATCTCGATGGGCACTAAATAATACCTGTCCTTTCATGTCAAATATTGTAGCAAAGCGAATCTTGGGGTCAATGGCCATGATTTTATCAAACAATGGTTTGTAATTCGTGGTGTATTGTTATGCTTCTTTGTGCATAAACTTTCTGGTATGTCTTGATTAAAATCCAGCAGCTACTGGGTCTGATGGCTTGATTATCTCTCGTAGTAGTATGGTTGCATATGAGCCCCTTGAGAGCGTGAAATCTACGTAAGGCTCCTTGATTGTAAAGTCGTTGCATGATATTACCGCCTGCCTGAATCCTCCTTCTTCGCTTGCCTCTTGCATCTCTTTTACAAAAAATTCCTTGGGAGTTATCTGCTGCTCTACTAATATTTGCGATATGAAACTATCAAATCGATTCTTTTTTGAATATGAATAACCAACAAGTGGAACTGCCAGTCTCTGCTTGGGATCATTTTGGTATCTTCCAAGGTTGTCATCTTTGTCAAAACACACATCTCCTTGTTGCGGTTCCATGAGATTCTCTCCAAATTCGTATGCTCTTGATACTGTTTGATTGTACACAAATGACTGGAATGCTTCAACAAAAAATCTCCGCAATTGTATAGGTATTGCACGCAAGGCCTTGAGTGCATCACCATGGTTTATCATTTCATCCAGTACAATTTTTTCAATGTCCATCTGTGGAGGAACTTGATCAAAAACTTTGGAATAGTTTGACTTGTCCTTGAGCATTTCACGTATCTTGTTGTTGTGTGGTAGATCATACTCTGAAGTAAAAGAAAGCAGGTTTTCTACAGCATGATCAAAGTTTTTCTGCAAGATGGCCTTTCCTATTAGGTGTGATACGGGTCTCTTGCTCCCAAATCTTTGATACCCAAAAAAATTCAGAATCTTTTCATGGTCTGTAAACTGGGATACTTTGGAAAAATTTGCATCTTCTATTTTTATCTTGAAATGGTTTCCAACCATGTCTTTTTTTGTTAAAGGCTTTTGAACAAGCCCAATTTTTTCAAGCGTATACCGGTTTGTAACCAGGGTATCTGTAGACCTACCTGTTGTCATATCACATACATATTGCTCCGTTGTGGCATTTGCATCCTTTAGGCCAAGTGCCTTGAGCCTGAGGCCGTATTTTGTAAAAATGTCTGACAGTGCATGATTTGTGTCGATGCCTTGTTTTTTTAGCTTGTATACAGTATAACTTCCTGAAGATGAAATCTTGTCAAGTGACTTGTCTCGTAATATCTCTGAGACAAAAAATTGCTCTGGCGATGACTTGATCTTGCCTCCAGTACCCTCTGTCTTGGTACAATAGGTTGAGATTCCAGTCAGTCTGTCTAGATTAGGAACCACTTCTTACTCTAGTGTCACATTGATGTATTTTGAGATGGTGACATCTTGATACCTCGCGCCTATCAATATTTGGTAGGTTCCTGGCATGGCAAAGTTGTCTGCAGATATTGTCACCTTGACAGTTTGTGGCTTGTCAACTGTAACCATAGTCTGTTGTGGTGTGATTGAAAGGGTTTGTGGTCCTACTATGTTTGATGTGATTATGGATACTGGAGCACTAAGCTGTTCTTGCGGATTGATATTTAATGAAACTGTCACATTTTGTCCATGATGTATTGTGATTGAAGAATCAGATGCAGTTACATTGATTGGCAATGCAACACTGGAATCCAATACACCGATGTTGTTTTCAACCCATTCTGTAAACCAGACCTTATTGTGGTCAACTGTAAAGTCTAGTATCTGGGCCACTCCACAATCTTGTATGATTCCACAATCTGACCAGTTTGGATTCTTGGATGGAATCACATATTCTACAAGAGAATGCGAAGATGGATCATAGACTCCTAAACTGTTTGCAACTTGTTCATTGAACCATAGTCTTCCATTATCATCAAAGTGATTCCAATATGGTCTTGATATTGGTGTCTTGATCAGTCCTGATGCGTTACCGTATGATGATACTGGTGGAGGAGAAGTTGTGTGTTTTGTGAATTTTTTACTTGCTGGGTCAAAATCAAAAAAGTAACTACTTGCAGTATCCATTATCCATAACTTTCCTGAAGAGTCAATTGATATCCCATTTGGTGCTTGAATATCTTGAGGCAAAGGATATTGTGTAGAGTTGCCAGTCTTTTGATCGTAACTTACAAGATTTCCTCCCTGTTGATATATCCAAACTGTATACCATACTTTTCCTGCAGAATCTGTAACCATGGAACTTGTAAAGTTGTAATTGCCAGGTGATGAAATGTTTGTCACACCAAGGTCTGGACCTGTATGATCTGTAGTAAAGACTCCAATCTTTCTTCCAGTAAAGTCGTTGATGTATGCATTCTTGCCATCTATTAGGAGCATCTGGGGGAAAGAGCCTTCTGATGTGTCACTCTTAGGGAATGCAAATCTTTGATAGCTCTTGTCTGAAGGGTTGAATTTCCAAATCAAATTATGCTGAGAGTCTGTAATCCATATGTTTCCGTCTTGTGCAGTGCCAAGTCCCCACATCATAGATTTTTCTCCTTTTTGCCACTGTGCATTTGTAAATTCTTGAAATGATTTTGTAGTCAAGTCAAACTTGCCCAAATTTCCAGTGTTTGACTCTGTAAACCATACTGCCCCTGAAGAGTCTGCCATGATTGCAAGCGGTTGGGTGCAGGCTGTCGGAATTTTGAACTCTGTTATGTACTTGGTTGATTGAGCTGGACCTGTTTCACAAAAAGTTGCTCTTTTGGCATCAGGATAATTATCAGCTGGTGTATTGGTAATTGTTGTATCAGAAGGTTTGGTAGTTTGGGTTGCAACTCGTCCTCCTCCTAGAAATGCAACACTTACTGTGGAAACGATGAAAATTGCCATAAATGCTAACGCAAGAATCTTTTTGGTGTTCTTGTTCACAAAATCTTGGCTGTTTTTACCTTGTTATATCTTTATACGTAAAATTCCTTAGAACAAGATGAGAGTCAAGCAGGTTATTTTCTCTTGATTGATAAGGTCTTTTGAACCTCGTTTATACTGCTTAGGAATTTTTGTTTGGCTTCATACTCATCTGTTACCTTGATGACTATCTCTGATGCTGAAAACATTACATCCTTGACAAGTATTGGAGGGGAGAGCCCTAAAAGTTCGCTTAGTATTGCAAGTATGTTGCTAAAAGTTGTATTATTTTTGTAGTGAAATACTGTATTGCCTTCTGCAACCTTTGGATTTGGTTCTAATGGAATGATAAGTTCATGAGAAGTAAATTCTGTTATGAATAATGCAATGTCATCTTTTACCTTTACAGTAAGCTCTTCTTTTTGTGCAACTAGTTTTTCTCGTGCCTTTTCTAAATCAACTGATGCATCATAATAATCCTGGCCAATCATTTTTGCAAATGTGGACTCGGTTGGACTCTTGAGCGGAATTTCATGAATTCTGAAATTTACTGTTGCAAGCTCATCCTCTGTATCTTTTAACTGCGTTCTATTTTCTCTGATACGGGCTGCAACCTGTTCTAGAAAGGCAAAGTCGGACATTTCTAGCTAAACTCATGGACTACGTCCATAAGGCTTGCCTTGAATTCTTCAGTGGACAATCCCCACTTGCCATATTCATCTTTGAATGCATCCCATGAAGCTTCTGCCTCACTTGCAATCTCCAAGATCTTTGGCCCAATTGCTTTTGTATTGACAAGTACTGTAACGTTTGCTTGTTCTGTTTCTAATATTGGAATCTTGATGAAGATCATTCTTGCATCTTCGATGTGGAATCTGTCTTTTATCATGTTCTTTAGAATGTCTCTTTCTTTTGCTTCGAAATCTCCTTTTACTTTAACAAGTGCACAGCATGAATCTTTTGGACCGCCCTTGTCTCTAATGTCATTTTCATCAATATCAAACAATATACCGTCTTCTTTCTTGTTGATGTGCTCTACTATTCCTTCCATAGTGTTGTGCTTGGTACTTGCCATCAAGTCTGAACTCCACTGTCTCTCTTCTGGAACAATTGGGATAACCCATGGAACTGCAAATCTTGGTCTCTTTGTTGCAAGCCATGTCCTGTAGTTTGACATATCCCACTCTGTCTCTCTTGCAAAGGATGCAACAAACATGGACATTGCATTTGCTGCAATCAAATTCATTCCTCTGTAATCCTTCCAACCTACCTCATGTTCTTTTGGAAGGTCGTCTATGATTGATGACATTTTCTCTAATCGCTTTTCATGTCTTTGTGCTAACTCTCTTAGTCTTTTATTTGAAAATAGAATTGAACAGTCGCTGTATTTTATCTGGTGTTCTAGATTCATTACAATGTTGATGGCAGATGCTTCTAAAATTACTGGATCCCATCCAAACTCTGGCAATAATCCAAATGATGCAATTGTTGCATGTTCCTTGGTGTCTTTTTTGATGTATTGCATAAATGCACTGGCAAATGAGGCACCAGTACCACCACCCATTGCAAATGGAACGACAAAACCTCTTACTGGTTCTGGGGACAAACTTGCAAGTTGTTTTTGCATGTCATACTTTGTACTGACTTCTTTGATGAATCTTGTACGACCCTCTGCCCAGTTTCTTGCAGCACCTCCTGATCCTGATATTACATGCTTGTCTCTTAGTGCGAAAAGATCTGGATATGATTGCAAAATCAAATTGGCTGCTCTTGGGTCTAGATCAATTAATAATGCTCTTGGAATTAATGGAATCTCATTTCCACCATAGGCATTTGGAAATCGCAAAATGGTACTCCCATATCTCTTGAGTATTCTAGATTCATCTTTTTCACCCTTTAAGGTTGGTTTTAGAGGATCAGCGCCAACATCAATTAATAATCTTCTATATGTCTCAGCACCAAGACCAATTCCGCAATGACCAAAACATGTCATGATAACTGGCGCTGGTGGTAATGGGGCAAACTTTGACAATTCTACTCACTACCTAAAACCTGAACTTGTCTCTTTAACCCTATAGTGCAAGTTTGTACATCCTGTACTTGATAGTTGTAGACATGATATTCTAGTTTCAATCCTGTAACTGTACTGGTCTTTTCGAATTTAAGATTTTAGAATGATTTATTCTTCGTCTGTTATGGCTTTTTTGAGCACTCTGAACTCTTCAATTGAAATTTGTCCCTCTGCCAGTCTTATCCTGAGAACTTCAAGCGATGTATCTCTCTTAGGTTGTGGGATGGCCTGGGACTGTTCTGCATCTGCACCATCGGGAGACTCTAGCAAATTCTGGATGTATCTGTAATCTGACATTACAATGGGCTCGCCACTTTTTGCAGTCTCAATTATTTCTCGTAGTCTCTTTGGGTTTCCTCTGCCCATTGACAACAAACCTTTGATTGTCTTTATCATATCTTCTGACATTTTACTTCACTATTGTCCTAAATCTTGGATCCCCTTTTATCTTATCGAATGAAGAATCCTTGACTGCCCAATTCTTTATCGTTCTACCGTAATGGGATATTGCTTGTGCAAGAAGAACGAGTGCATCATCATTTTGTCCAAGTAGTGCCTTACTTCTTGCCTTTGCATAAATTATAGTACCATTTTTTGGAAACTCTTTTAATATTTTATCAAAAATTGCAATTGCTTCTTCATGTCTTCCAAGCTCTGATAGTTCAGTTGCCTTGTAAAATACTGCCTCGTTGTTATCTGGTTCTTTTTCTAAAATTTTATCAAAATATGATAGCGCTTCCTCATGTTTTTTTTGCTTGCCAAGCACCAATCCTTTGTAGTATGTAGATTGTGTATTTTCTGGTTCCTTGTCAAGCACTTTATTCAAACAGTCTAATGCGTCATCATATCTCTCAAGTCGAATTGTTGCAATTCCCTTGTTGTATAATGCTGGAATGTACAATGGATCATTTGACAATGCCCTGTCATAGTATGTTACGGCTTTTTCAAATTGTTGCAATTCTGCAAAATGGTTCCCTAGGTTATTTAGTGCATCAACATGATTTTGATCGTACTCTATTATTTTCTCAAAACATGATATTGCTTCCTTGTTTTTCTTTAGCTTCAAAAGAGACATTCCCTTGTTGTATAGTGCATCTACATTTCCTGGATCTTGTTTTAATGCCTTGTCAAAAAACGATACTGCATCCTTGTGTTTTTCAAGCTTGGCATAACTTATTCCCTCCAAAACTGTTTTTTCAGCCTGATCTTTTTGACTCATTTTGATATACTAGAAATATTTCTGATGTCTTGTTTAATGCTTTTTGATGGAATTTGTGAGAAATCAATAAATTTATGATTAGTCATTCTTTGGTTCTTGCGTTACTTCCGGAAATGCCTTTTTGATATACCTTGAAAGGACTGGATACTGGATTATCAGAGAAGACAAGACCACTCCGAAGGTAATTGTTTTTAGTATCTCTTTCATTTCACTTTCAGGTAGGGTTGCAACAAGTGCGACCGAGAGTGCTCCTCTCATGCCTCCAATCATGACAACATGTCTCCATGCCCCTGTTGTCTTTTCCTTTGTAAAACGATGCGTTGCTGCAAGTATTGGATATGTAGATGCAGCCCTTGCAGCCAAAACTGCAATAATTGCAAGCGCAATTAGAGGAAGATTTTGTCCTATTCTTGCCATGTCCATGTTTAATCCTAGATACAAAAATGCCACAGAGTTTGCAAAGAACGCAATCATCTCCCAAAAGTTTGATGCGTACGCTCTTACCTTTTCGCCCATGATGTTGGGCTTTCTCATTATTACACCAAACCATAATCCTGCTGCAGCTGCTGCAACAAGACCAGAAAAGCCAAGTGCGTTTGAAATCACAACAGAGCCAAACAATGTTGCTACTGATAGTGCAGTCTCAGAAAATGGCTCTTCTATTAATCTGTGTAAATATTGTGAACCTACTCCAAGGCCTACTCCTACCGCAATTCCTCCAAAAAATACCCATGCAAAATGTCCAAGTGTTTCTAAAATGTTGACATTGATCCCTGATATGCTATCTGTAGAGAGCGATGATCCTTGTGATGCTGCTATTGCCATGATTGAAGAAAATATGATTACACCTGTTGCATCATTGAAACTTGCTTCTGATTCCATCAATGTTGCAAGTGTCTTTGGAATCTTTACCCTCTTGAAAACCTCTATTACAATTGCGGCATCGGTGGGAGCAATTAGCGCAGCAAAGGCAAAAGCCACCAGTGTTGGTAGCCCTGCAAGATATGATAATAACAGTCCTCCAACTATTGTGGCAAGCCCAACTCCAACTGTAGCCAATGCAAGAGCTGATATCCTGATTGTCTTGAACTGCTCACGATCAATTTTCATCATTGCCTCAAAAATTAGAGGGGGAATTACAAAATAGAGAATAAGCTTTGGATCTACCTTGAATCCTGAGATGTTTGGAATTCCATGTCCTGTAAAGTCTATTATCGATATGGAAATTCCGATTGCTACTAGAATCATTGTATATGGAATTTTTACCCTTGTTGCAACCAGTGAAGCAAGAAATATTGTCAAAAGAAAAACTGGAATCACATATTCACTTGATAGCAGGTGACCCAAACTTAATTCGGACATCTTTAGACTATTGCTGTCAAATTATAAAAATCGTTGCTAAATCTGAACTATTTTTGATTATTTTCTTCGGCTTAACTCTTGTCTGTCTTTTCTTAGAATTCTAAATCCAAGAAAGATTCCAAGTGAAATATTTACCATTCCAAGTGCAGTCAAGATGAAATTTGGCTGGGTAAATACAATTAATCCCATAAATATGCCCCAAAATCCTGCAATGAAGAACATTACAGTGATGATTACTTGTTTACGACGGGCGGGATTATTCATTAGCAGTTTTGATTTTGTGACACTATTAAACATTCAGAGAATTGTATCATGTATTATACAAAACTAGAAAATACGTTCTAACTAAATTCTTTTTTTACACTCTGGACAAATCTTGAATGAATTCTTATCCTTTCTAATGTCTGTGCAAGCTTCATCTCAGTTCCTGGAACATGGTGTCTTGTAAAGAATTTTTTTATTTCTTTTTCTTTCTCAAAATTAACTTCGATTGAGACACTACCAATTATTCTGTTAAGAAGTGGGTTTCCTACTCCAAATCTTGAAACAATTCCTTTCCAGTTTTGCTTTATCCATGGCCAGACAAGTTCTTTTCCTTGTGGGTTTGTCACCATTCTTGCAATTGGCTGAAATAGGTTTTGGGTTCGAACTTCTTTTGAGAGTGTAAACAAGAGTGTCTTTGATAATAATTTCTTGTCCTGAAAGTTTGCAAGTGAGCTGAGAAGTCTGACCATTTCTTCTTGTGTCGGTGCCTTGCGGTACAGGCCAAGCATTTTTTGATATGTAGAAGAATCTCCAGTCCATGCTATTATGGAATATACTGGACCTCTAAGGTCTGGGTTTATCTTGCCTGTCTTTAACAAATTGGTAAATCTTGATTTTGCTTCTGCAACCACTTCTTCGTCTTCTAGTCTTCCAAGTGAACTGATTACCTGACCTCGAAGAAGTGCAGTTGTTGACTTTTCTCCCTTGATTTGGTCCCATCCAAGTCTTGCAAATACCTTGTTGAAGAAATCGCGGTTGAATTCTTTTATTTCATCCCAAAATTCCTCCTTTGACAACAATATGTAGAAAAAGTTTAGACTTGATATGATATCTGATAAAACCACATAGTCATCTTCGTCTTCATAATGTCTTACAAAGTCAAGATAATCTCTAAATGATATCTGACCTGATATGCATAACGCAAAGAGATCATGATGAATACTCCATCTGTCTACATTTGGTATTGTCTTTTCCTCAATTTGCTCACCCAGTGCATCTCTTGCGTCTTTGTCATACTTTACTCGATAGAATCCTTTCTGGCCGTCATTTACCTTGAACCAGTCTGTCTTGTAGGGAATTGTTACAGGTCCTTTCATCAATTTTGTGACTGTCTTGGTTCCTGTTCTCACGGAGAGTGGAATTATCCAGTTTCCTTGTTTTGCTTTTCCGTTATTTTCAAGTAGGAACCTACTCTGTGATAATCTTAATTTTGAGTCCTTTATTTTTACTTC
>JABDBR010000036.1 GCA_013288545.1 Nitrososphaerota archaeon
TCAAACTCCTAAAAAAGATGAACAAGCAATCTAGCAAATATTATTTAGTGCAAACATTGTAATGGTCTACATGATCCGCATTGACGCAATTGTTCCACAAAATGATGTCAGGGCCATCAGCGATGCATTAAAGAAAATAAATATTGGAGGAATCACAATCATGAAAGTTAAGGGGAGGGGCAAAACAGCTGCACCTGCACTTCACGCAGCAAAAGGCACAGAGACGTTTATCCCAGAATTTACGGACAAGTATATTCTAACAGTGATTGTAGAAGACAAAGATGAGAATGAGGTGGTCAATATTGTTCGTAGTAATACAAAAATTGGTAAAATTTTCATGTATGCCCTGTCTCGTGCAGTAGACATTGCTACTGGTGCAGAAAATGAAAAGGCAATCTAGAGAAGAACTTAATTTTTATACCAACGGTTTTCATTATTTCAAGCATTTGTTATCTATGTCATCTAGCTAAAACGGGTGAAAATATGCCGAGGGATACTCTTAGAAATGACGTCTCATTAGGAATAGCAGTGAGAATCTGAATTGAATCAAAGAAATTGTGCTTGTTCATGTGGTTGTACCAGAAATATTTCTAGTGCATATTATGACATGTGCATATTCTGTAAACTAGATGGTCATAAACAATAACAAAAACAGCCTTGATTAGTGTATTTTATCTATCGGACCGTTTACTTTCTATATTTTAAAAGTAGGTCTCATCTTTGCATACGTGATTATAACTGCAATTGATATTGCAAATACTGATACTGCCAGTGGGCCAAACTCTGGAATTGCAGGTGTTGTAGCGTTAGTTTGATTTGTAGCACCTGAGACAGGTTGTGATGTAAACTCAAATGTTGTCTTGGCAGTTTTATCTGGTCCTCCATATGTTACATCGATTTCATATGTACCAATAGTCTTCCAAGTACTTCCTCCTGCAATTGCTTGAGCTGAATAGGTACCGTCTGAATTAGGATTTGTCTGTGCAATGTATGCCATGTTGTTGGAGCTATCTCTGATCACTATTGATATTGGTATGTTAAGTTGATCCGCTACCGTGCCAGATATGATAATTGTATCACCATCTGCATAAGATGTTTTATCGGTTGATACGGTGACTGGGGTTTGCGCTACTGCTGATAAAAATGAAACTGCCAAAAATGAGATTGCTACAAGGTATACCTTTGAATTCATGGTCAACACGATAACCTTCATTATTTGATATTTAAGATTTCATTCTTTTTGATACTAGTTATCATAACACATGCTACAGATCTAGGCTTGTCTTGATTGTGAAACATGTCTACTGTATATGATTTTACTGGGTTTTCCAAATTATGATAAAACAGAGTCATCTTAAAATAGAATATTATATGAGGTCTACCATGCAAGGGTCAAACGCGCTTGATAATTATGATGCCAAAAAAGCGGAAAAATCGTTAAAAATGTTATTCGCTGACAAGAGCAACGAATTTCGAGAACTGGCACACGGTATTGGGTATCCTACCTCAAACAAAGACTGGGAATTTATAATTTTGAATTTTTGTCTTGATTTTAGTGATTGTTTCAAGGCGTGGTCAAGCAAAGACGTTGATGCGGATCATATGCAGGTGCACAAGTGTAATACCATGATGAGACAGATTGGTCTTGGCAAGTCTAACATGACCGAAGTCACACATCTTGAAAATATTGCATACCGAATTGCAGAAGACTTCAAAGCAATTTACAAGAGAATAGAATAATTCTCTGTAGAAAATATTTATAAAATGTTTTTTAAAACACTGCTAAGGCATTATCCTTCTGAGGCTGATTTTCCACCATCTACGTTGAGGATGGCCCCTGAAATCCATTTTGCCTCGTCTGATGCAAGATATACTGCTGCATTTGCCACATCTTCTGGCTGACCTATTCTGTTTATAGGTTGTTTGTCTTCGAGAACTTTTCTTGCTTCGGGATAATCAAGATATGATTTTATCATTCCAGCATTTACTATTCCTGGATTGATGCAGTTGCAACGAATGTTTTTTCTTGCATATTCAACTGCTAATCCTTTAGTGAACATGTTTATCGCAGCCTTTGTTGTACAGTATACTGTTAGGTGTACCTTTGGTATGGCTCTCTCTGCTGAAATTGAGCCGATGTTTATTATGTTTCCACCATTTTTGTTTTCAAGCATTTTGATCAAGACTGATTTTGTTATCCTAAATGTACCAAACAAATTGGTGTCAACCAAAGAATTCCAATCTTTGTCTTGCATCTCATGAAAATGTATCGGGTCGGTGATTGTTCCTGCGTTGTTTACTAGAACATCTATTCTTCCGTAATGATCCATTATTTGATTTATAGTTTGAATTACCTGTGCTTCATTTGTAATGTCACATGCAATTGCTGCTGTTTTTGATAAATAATCTGGAATTGATTTTCTTACTTGTTCTAGTTTCTCTGCATGTCTTCCAAGTAGAACTACTTTGGCTCCCTCTTCTACAAACTTTTTAGATATCTCCAATCCAATATCACTTGAAGCCCCTGTGACGATTGCTATCTTGTCTTTTAATCGCACATGAGGTATTGGTGATTATGCTATATGAATAATAAGCATGAATTTCATATACTGGCTTATTTTTTCACCAGTTTCTGAATCTCTTGTGTGACTAGTGGCAAAAAGGCTCCGACATCAGTTACAATGCCTAATGCTTGCCATGTTCCTCTATCCATGAGTTTTGTTACAGTTGGCTGACTGATATCCACTACAATTACCTTTACGTCAGCTGGTAGCATGTTCCCAGTAGCAATGGAATGAAGCATTGTTGAAACCATGATGACAAGTTTTGCATCCTTGACAATCTCTTTGTACTTGCGTTGAGCAACTGTCATATCGGTTATAACATCCGGTAGTGGCCCATCATCTCTCAGAGAGCCTGCAAGTACAAATGGCACTTTATTTTTTACGCATTCGTACATTATGCCCTTGGTCAACACTTTCTTTTCAACCATTTTTTGAATTGACCCTGCTTTGAAGACTGAATTTATTGCCTGCATGTGATTTCTGTGACCTCTTACTGCAAGTGTACCATCTTGCACATTCATTCCAAGTGATGTACCAAGAGTGGAGTATTCTATGTCATGAACAGCTAGGGCATTTCCAGCAAGGACTGCATTGATGAATCCAGATCTTATCAATAATGCAATTGAATCGGATGCACCAGTGTGTACAATGGCAGGTCCACCTACCAGAACAATTTTTCCTCCCTGTTTTTTTATCTTGTAAATATCTTCCGCAACTTTTCTTGCAATGTGTTGTGTAGGTCTTTCACTTGAACTTCCACTGCTCATAAATTGAAATAGGTTGACTCCTTCTCTTGGTCTCTCAGGTGGTGTTACACGTATTCCTTTTTCTCCTACAATTATTGTATCTCCTTTTTTTATGTCACGGATTGGAGTGCAAAATGCTCGATTTCCTTTTACTGTGATGCACTTGTCCATCATCATGTTTTCTACCTTGATCCATTTTCCCATGTGAAAAATTTCGGTATGATTGTTAGTTGTACTGTAAAAATCGTCTGGCATAACCATGTCTTTTTGTGCTTGTTTTAGTGAAATTGTTTGCTGGATCTTCGATGTAGCACCTTCACGGTATATTGCCTCAAGTATCTTATCGAGATGCTCTTGCGAGTGGCCTTGAATTGAAAGTTTAGCATAGCTTTCATCTTTTTTATGTTTTCCAACCTTGAACTCTTGGACTTGAAATTCACCCTTTAGATCCATTATGACATCGAAAATTTTGGTGAGTATCATAGAGTCAATGAGGTGCCCTTTTACCTCTATGTCATGAGAAAACTTCTTTGCCATTTCCTAAAATAAATGGGTTGTACTAATTTAATCTTGATGTTAATCGGTTCGCAAATATTGTGATATAATCAGACTGGAAGGACTACGTCCCCTGTGTGCTCCCCAATGTTGTCTGCTTTTAATCTGGCAACTATTGCATCCTTGCGTTCTGCATCAAGACTTCGAACCAGAGCTTTTGAGATTCCGTTTTTATCACAAATTACTATCATGTATCCAGTAGTATCTGTCAAAACATATCCTCCAACATCACTCAACACTGCATACAGGTTTTCTTGACCCACTGGTTCCCATATGTTGGTCTTGTTGTCTCTGAGGGCCAAAGCTGGCATTGCCTGATCATTGCACAATGTATTGAGATATTCACGCGCCTCTTTGACTCGTTTCTCACCCATCTTGAGTGCAACAAAATATTGCATGATTGAAAAACTGATTCTTGTTATTTATACGATAGTGTATCAAGTATGTCTAGTAGTTCTTTTGACTTGATCTCTTTTTTTTGCAGAATCGATAAACATGCCCAATTTTTCATTTGAAAATCCTTCTGAAGAATATTTTACAGCTTGTATGGCCATCTCTAACTTGTCAACATCGTGTAGTAAAACAGACTCTTTTGTATTTGCCAGAGTGTATTCATTCCATATGTTTTGATATTTGATTGCAATATTTTCTGGTAGTTTTGCAAGAATTTCTTTCATGGCCTCGTTTTCAGCCAACCTTTTGTTCTCCTTTGAGATTTCATCTGGCATGAAATCTCCTGTAATTGATTCTGCTAGATCATGAAGAAGTGCGGTGGTAAGTCCTGACTCTATCTTATCATCGTAAGAAAAAACTCCTACAGTCTTGAGTGTATTGATGTCAAACTCCACCGGGAGTGGGGTCTCAGTCATTGCTACAAAGCGCTCAGCTATCTTTGTTATGTTCACATTGGCATTGTCTGTAAATTTAGTGGAAAACATGGATGATACACGCTTGAATATTGAACGACACGGATCAGTGGCAAATTCTCTATAACTAATCCTATCTGTCTTTTTTGCAGACTTGAATGCTTCACTTTCTAGAAACTTGTTTGCATAGGAAACTTTACCACCTTTGAAAGAAAACTTGTGAAGCATTGCTAGTCCATCAAACCAATGTCGAAACTTTTCTTTTCCTACCTCAAATTTGGCAGGTCCGTTTCTTATCAAGGTGCCTGAGAGCCAATTTGGAATTATCCCTTTTACTGGCAGATCTTCAAGACTGATCTCCTCATTTAATGTAGAAAATCCAATCTGAAATTTGTTTGTCACATCATATGCCATATTACAATAGTACGTAAATGTTCTCAAGACATGTAGTTATTGGGAATAATGCTATGTTTGGATTCCAAGTTTCAAAAATTCTTCATTTACAATAGCAATACTAAATATCCTGACAAACACAATTGTAGTAATCTATCGGATTGAATGTATAATGAATGACCAAAAAATAATCTCACCTACAAAATCAGCCAAAACGGAATTCAAAATGCTAGCGATAAAACTAATAGTTTTGATAGTCGTAGCAAGAATAAGCATATACCTAATTGAGATCTTTTTTGCATCGGATCTTGGATTGGCACATACTCATATTTTGGTTGGAGATACATTGATCACAGTTGTTGTATCGTTTATAGTAATCACTTCAATTCGTCGTGTTCTACAAAGAATTCCTGTAAAGATGCCGGCTCATCTTGTTGCAAGCATTTCATTTTTTTCAATTATAATAATATCCTTGATTGCATCGTTGATACTCCTATACATCTGGGGAGTACAACTTCAAACAATCCTAGTTGGAGGAGGAGTTGCTGCAATAGTCATAGGCTTGGGAGTTTCAACCATAGTGGGTAACATACTATCAGGGGCTATCATGCTAACTACATTTCCTGCAAAGATTGGGGATTCAATTTTTATCGTAAATGATAACATTCATGGGACAATTGAGGAGGTAAGTGCACTGTATACGAAAATAAACACTGAGGATGGGACAGAATATCTTGTCCCAAATTCTGCTATTATACAGGGAAACATTCGCATCTTAAAAGAAGAACCCACGAAGAAGCACCTGCCATATGTGGAAGGTGACAAGATCGAGTTATCTAATGGTTCAGAAAAATTTTCAGGCATTGTTACCACGATAACTTCACGATTTACTACTATTCTAGATGGTGACACGGAGATTATAGTTTCAAATCGATCTATTTTGGAAGGTGGTTCGATCATAATAAAAAAACCAAAGACAGAGTCATTGTCATGAGATATACTGATACTTACATCCTGATGGATTTTAGTAACACAAATTAACACTAACAAAAACACATTTGATGAAACCATGATAGGTACAGAGCTTGGAGACTGGCGCAGAACAATCTATTCTAGTCAACTTGATCCATCTATGGATGGAAAAGAAGTTGTTGTGATGGGCTGGATCTCTAGTGTACGAGACCATGGAAATCTTGTATTTGTATTACTAAATGATAAAGAAGGACAGATGCAGATTACGGCAAAAGCTGGAGTATGTCCAGATGAGATCAAAGAGAGCCTGGTAAAACTAAAAGAACAATCAACTATTGCAGTCAAGGGAATCATAAAACCGTCTGCCAAGGCACCAAAAGGGGTTGAGATATCTCCCAGTGAATTACGTGTATTCTCTGTAGTTGAAAAAATTGCACCATTCCAATGGCAGACAAAGACTGTTCCAAATATAGACACCAGATTAGAATTACGTGCAATTGATCTTCGAAGAAATATTTTGCAACATGTCTTTAGGATGCGAGGCCTAGTTCTAAAATCAATTCGCGATTATCTGTATGAAAAAGAATTTCTCGAAGTAAACACGCCAAAGATGATTGCAACTGCAACAGAGGGTGGTGCAGCACTATTTCCAATATTTTACTATAACAAGGAGGCGTTTCTTGCACAAAGCCCTCAGCTTTACAAAGAACAACTGACACTAGGCTTTGAGAAAATTTTTGAGATTGCTCCAATATTTAGAGCAGAAGCATCCAGAACTAACCGACATCTTTCTGAAGCAATCTCGATAGACCTTGAGGAGGCGTTCTCTGATTACAATGATGTCATGTCTCATGTAGAGAATATAATCAAGAAATCAATTAAAACAGTAAAAGATTACTGTGACTCAATAAAAACTACAGATTATAAAATTCCAGAAATTCCTGACAAAATTCCCCAGTATACGTATACCGAGTTGGTAGACCGCATGCAAAAAGCTGGTGCAACAACAAAATGGGGCGATGACTTGTATCCATCACAATTAAAGAAAATAAATCTCAGTGGATTTTATTTCATAAAGGACTGGCCCCTTGCTCCTAAACCGTTCTATGTCAAGGCTAAAAATGATGATCAAAAAATATCAGAATCATTTGACTTGATGTTCGGAGATCTTGAATTGTCTTCTGGCAGTACTAGAATTGAAAAAAGAATGGAATTAGAAGAGAGGATGAAAAATAAGGGCTTTAAACTTGATGCATTTGATTATCACTTGCGTGTCTTTGACTATGGAGTTCCTCCCCATGCAGGATGCGGTATAGGCCTTGAAAGACTAATGATGGCCCTTACTGGTACTGAAAACATTAGGGATGCTACATTTTATCCACGTGATGTTGATAGGCTTACACCTTAGATGATATGAAATGGTAGATAGAAAAGAGATTGAGCACCTTGGAGATTTGGTCAAGGTTGAACTCAAAGAGCCAGAAAAATACATCAAGCAAGTAGAGCAGATTCTAAATTATTTTGATAGCCTTGACAAGGTAGACTTTCACTCTGATGATATCTTGAGAACGGAGGTAGCAGCTGAGAATCTCAGGGATGACGTACATGAACCATGTGGAGATTCTTTGATTGAACATCTCAAAAAAGATCAAAATAACTTCATCCGTGCTCCAAAAATGGTTTAAATGAATCTAGGAATTTCAGCCACTGAATTTGTGTCACAGGCAAAAGAAGGGGCCCTATCTGTAGAAGAGTTTGTTGCAAAGACACTAGATAGGATAAAAAAGATAGATGAAAAAATACATGCCTTCATCACTGTTGATTCACAAAATGCTCTTGATAAAGCAAAGGCAATTGACAAAAAAATAAAATCAAAAGAAAAAACTGGCATCTGTTTTGGCATACCAATATCACTCAAAGATAACATTTGCACTGCAGGGCTGAAAACAACATGTGCCTCTAAAATGCTTGAGAGTTTTGTTGCACCATATGATGCAACAGTAACCTCTAGGCTAAAATCCGAAGATGCCATAATAATTGGTAAGGTAAATCTTGATGAATTTGCAATGGGTTCAACAACTGAATTTAGTTATTTTGGTCCAACCAAAAACCCCTGGAATCCAGAATATGTTCCGGGAGGATCATCTGGTGGAAGTGGAGCATCGGTAGCTGCACTTGAATGTCTTGCATCATTAGGATCTGATACTGGCGGCTCTGTTAGAAGTCCTGCAAGTTTTTGCTCTGTGGTTGGATTGAAACCAACTTATGGTCTGATAAGCAGGTATGGCCTTGTGTCCTATGCAAATAGCATAGAGCAGATAGGTCCTGTAGCAAAAACCGTTGAAGATGTAGCATTTTTACTAAATATCATATCTGGTCATGATGTACATGACAACACAACTGTAAACCATGGTCATGTTGATTATGTAAAGGACATAAAGGCTGGAGTCTCTGGGAAAAAAATTGGCATAATCTCACAAATGATTGGTGATGGAATAGACAAGGAAGTTGCATCTGCAACAACTAGCGCAATATCAAAACTACAGGATTTGGGAGCAGAATGTGTTCCGGTATCACTTGATGCAGTGAATCATTCAGTGGCAGCATACTATACAATAGCTTCTGCAGAGGCAAGCAGCAATCTCTCAAGATATGATAATTTACGATATGGGTTTGATTTTAGTACTGAAGGATACGAATTCAAGGCATTTATCTCAAAGGCACGAAGTAATTTTGGGCCTGAGGTAACAAGAAGAATGTTGCTTGGAGCATTTGTCTTGTCTGCTGGATATTATGGAAAATATTATCTAAAGGCTCAAAAAGTCAGGACAATGATAAAGGCACAACTTGATGAGGCATTCAAGAAGGTGGATTATCTGATATCTCCGACAATGCCAATTTTGCCATTCAAGGTCGGAGAAAAAATTGATGACCCTCTAAAACTCTATCTTACAGATATTAATACGGTAACTGCAAACTTGTCTGGGATTCCTGCCATTTCTGTTCCATTTTCAATGTCAAGTTCTGGATTACCAATTGGCATTCAACTATTTGCAAATTCATTTCAAGAAAAAGAATTGCTTCAGGCGGCTCATGCATTGCAAGAAACATCTAAACTTCCGGAGATGTCGCTATGACAAAAATAGGACTAGAAATTCACTGCCAGCTCACAAAACTTGCAAGCAAACTATTTTGCTCATGCAAAGCAGAATATAGGAACCTTGAACCGAATTCTAACATTTGCCCAGTTTGTGCGGGTCTTCCAGGCTCACTTCCATTGCTAAATAAAAAAGCAGTAGAAAAAGCAGCAATGATATCTCTTGCACTTGGTTGTAAAATCCCAGGAAAAATTGGCTTTTTTAGGAAAAATTACTTTTATCCTGACTTGCCAAAAAACTTTCAAATTACACAGTATAATGCATATGGTCCTACCAGTATTGGCTCTGATGGGAAAATGGAGATTGAAGGAAAAGAAATTCGAATCAGACGAATACAACTAGAAGAAGATCCTGGTAGGCTAGTCTACGAGGGTACTTCTGAGAAGACCATGATTACACTGGTTGATTATAACAGGGCAGGTACGCCGCTTGTTGAAATTGTAACAGAGCCAGATTTTGAGACACCAAAACAAGTCCGTAAATTCTTGAATGTACTTGCAGATTTGGTTGAAAACATTGGGGTGTCTGACCCATATCTTGAGGGTGCAATGAGGGTGGATGGTAACATATCAGAAGGGGATGGAAACAGAGTTGAGATAAAAAATGTAGGCTCTTTTAGTGATATTGAAAAAGCACTTCTCTTTGAAATTACAAGACAACAAAGTCTGGTAGAACGAGGAATTGAGGTGCAGGCAGAAACGCGACACTGGGATGAAGCAAGAAGAATAACGGTTTCATCCAGATCAAAAGAAGAAGAACAAGACTATCGATATCTGCCAGAAGCAGACATACCGATTGTTTTGATTGGAAATGAATCTCTGGATAAAATAAGCACACAGATGCCTGAAAGTATAATTGCAAGAAAGGAAAGATACGTCAAAAAGTATGGCATGCCTGCTCAAGTGGCAGACGTCTTGTCTTCTGACAGGTTCTACTCTGACCTATTTGATAAATCTCATAATGAGAAAAATGCCAAGGAGGTATCAAACATTATTACAACGGACTTGATGGGCTTTGCTGATACAAGAGAAAAGAAACTAGAATTAAAAATCACGTCAAAACATATCTCTGATCTTGCTGATTCCATATTGGAAAATAAACTTACAAGAAATTCAGGAAAACTTGCACTACAAGAGATGGTAAAAACAGGAAAGGCATTAACTGATGTAATATCAAGTCTTGATTTGGGACATGTAAGTGATGTAGGCTCTATTGAGAAAATAATTGATGAGGTGTTCAAGGAAGAAGAAAAAGCAGTGGCAGAGGCAAAACAAAACCCAGACACTATCAATTATCTAGTTGGTAAAGTCATGAAAAAAACAAAAGGCAAGGCTGACCCGGCAACTACACTTGACATACTAAGGAAAAAACTCTCTGTCTAGAATAAATTCTCAAGATATTTTTGCAAAAATCGTATTACTGTACTAGAAACCTGACCTACATCTTGCCAAACTCATCTTCATCAGAGTATGCACGCTCGGCATGCTCTTCGATATCAAGACCTGCCTCTTCCACCTTGGCTGATACTCTGACTCCAATTAGTTTGTCTATGACTTTCATGATTGCAAATGTTCCAAAGAATCCCATCACCCCTGCCACTCCAACACCCATGGCCTGAATGAGTAACTGTTGTGGATGTCCAAACAAGAGTCCGTTTGGACCGTTTGGATTTACAAGTGTGCTTGCAAATATTCCAATTCCTAAAGAACCAATTATTCCAGCAACACCGTGGACTGAGCTTACATCCAATGCATCATCTATCTTGAGATGATCTTTGAAGAACAAAACTGCTAGGTATGATCCTATTCCTATTGCAATTCCAAGAACAAAAGCATGTTCTACACTGATGTATCCGGATGCTGGTGTGATACCTGCAAGTCCTGCGATTGCACCGTTGATTGCTGCAATGACACTTGGCTTACCTGTGCGCATCCATGACAGTCCTACCCAAATTAGCGCAGAAATTGATGATGCAATGTGGGTGTTGATGATTGTATTTCCTGCTAAACTTCCTGATGCAAGTGCACTACCAGCATTGAATCCAAACCACCCTAGCCATAGTAATGATGAACCTAAAACTGCAATTGGAATACTATGTGGAATCATAATTGATGGGCCATAGTTGAGTCTTCTTCCAAGGACTAGAGCAGCTGCAAGTGCCCCCATACCTGCACTGGTGTGTATTACAATACCTCCTGCAAAATCTACTACTCCCATTTGGCCAAGCCATCCACCACCCCAAATCCAGTGAACTAGTGGATAATAGATCAATCCACTCCATGCTACAATGAAAATAACATATGCACTAAACTTCATTCTCTCTGCAATTGCACCAGTCAACAACAGTGGTGTGATAACTGCAAACATCATCTGGAATTTTGCAAATAAGACTCCAGGTATTGTGGGCGCATAATGCAGGCCAGAATCATATGGGACATTTTTAAGGAATGTCCAATCCATGTTTCCAGTAAGGCCCATTCCAGTATCCGGTCCAAAGGATAAGCTAAATCCAAATGTAAACCACATGACACT
>JABDBR010000037.1 GCA_013288545.1 Nitrososphaerota archaeon
TTTAATCTTGGAAATTTCTTCTAGATAGTTTTGTATTGTTATATGATTTGCTTGTAGATCTTCCTGTGATTTTTCAAGTATCACATTTGATTCTTTGAGTTTGATTGCCAGACCATGTTGTGCTCTAAACGATTTAACAACAAAAAAAGATGAAATCGATGCAACAGACAATATTGCGACAATCAGTATTTCAGATTCCAGTATACTAGAATTGACTTCATGGAATGCATCATCATAAGGCTGTATCAAGACAATTGCCCACGGACTGGAACCCAGAACATACAGTGGATAATACGATACATACACTTTTGTTCCGTTCACATCATCAACAGATGTACCAGAGCCTCCAGACAATGAGGCAGAAATTGATCTTAAATTAAGATGAGATGAGGTATCATTGTCAGATGATGCCACTATGTTTCTTCCACTGTCTATTATCAAAAATTTCTCATTGGGGTATGCTTGTGTATTGTAAAGTTTCTGTTGTATTGTACCAAGATCAAGTGTACCAGTTAGAAAACCTGAAAAATTCCCATTTTGAGAAAAAATTGGAACTCCTATGAGTGTAATTTTTTTACCAGTCACATCAGAGGTGGTGATTGGATTTACGTAAGTATCAAGAGTAGATGACATTATTATGAACCACGTTGTGTTGCCGTAATTGGAAATGGTGTTATTTTTCTGATATGAGTAAGGTTCTTGCAGATACACATCCCCATTAGGCATAACATGTGTTATGCTTTCAAAATCACCATATGTCTGAAGAGTTTTTGCAAACAGGTTTCTCTCATTGATTGCGTAACTTTCTGATACCCCATGTAATTTTTTATCAATAAATGCTGCATCTGTGTGATTCGTTACTGAAGAAACTTTGCTCAACGTTTGTAAAAGTCTAGTAGTATCAGAAAATCGCAACTCTGTCATAGATGCAATCTGTTTAAGCGATACAATTCTTTCAGTATCAATAATGCGTGTTTCTTGCCTTACTTGCTCTTGAGCATAAAACACTATGAATAAAACTAGAGCCAAGGTGGACGCTGAGATTATAGCAATAACATGAATTGGTTTCAATTTTTTTATCACACCTTAAAGTATCTAGATAATTGGCAAACTAAAGCAAGTACCATCAGGACATCATAATTCTATGATTTTTTTGATTATTTCAGTTTCGCCTATATGTAATACGGCTTTTC
Source organism: Nitrososphaerota archaeon (assembly GCA_013288545.1). Classification (GTDB taxonomy): domain Archaea; phylum Thermoproteota; class Nitrososphaeria; order Nitrososphaerales; family Nitrosopumilaceae; genus Nitrosotalea. The sequence continues at coordinate 1,194 of JABDBR010000037.1, forward strand.
ATAGATCCATATAGTTTACAGTTTTCTGGCACAAATCAATTGAATATTATCGTTGATTTGACATGGCACGTGCAGAAACATTCCAATTCTTCACAGCCTATTTTTTTATCACTTGTCCCAAAATTATTTTCATGTTGGTATTCTTGTGAAATTTTGTGCTCACAGATGTAACATATGATCATTTCTTATTTTTTCATATCTTGAGAATCATTGATAAGCAGAACATAAATGAAAATCATATTCATACTAAACATCATAGTGTATCATAAAAGAAAGGGAAGTTTATTGTCTAGTGCCAGTGTTTGGATCCAAGAACAGTTTGTTCATGTTACCATGTTCAAAGTCAAACATGTTATCAAGTGAACCTGCCTTTTTGTCAAATGATTGCGGATCTGGTATCTGTCCTAGATTCCAATTGTCCTCAATGAATTTTAGTATGGAGGATTGGTCTGTCACTGAATGATCTACAAAGTTCTCCTTTGCGTATGGAGATACCACCATCAATGGCAATCTTGGGCCATAACCACATCTGTCCTGATAAGCACCTGGTTTTGCGGTTCCGCAACCAACATCCTGTGCAGGATCATTTGATTGGTTGAGAATTGGCGGCATTACATGATCATACCATCCATCAGAATCATCATATGAGATGATTACTGCAGTATTCTTCCACTCGTCAGTCTTTTGGAGCTTGTTGATTGTATCAACAATGAAATGCTGTTCATCGATTGGATCAGAATAAGCTGCATGTCCATCTTGATACTTTGCTGCCTTGAGGAAGCTTACTGCTGGCATCTTACCAGCATTTACGGCTGTCCAAAAGTCTGAAAGATCATACTGATGGTTTGCTTGATCTGTTTTACCAATCATGCTAACTGATGTTGGTGGTAGATGATGTTGATTTGCAGTCGAGGCATAATACTCAAACGGTTCATGGTGTGCGCTGTAATCAGTTACATTAGCACCGCCAATATTCAAATGCCATGATTTGCATGCTGCCTTGTGTGCTGGATTACCATCCCATGGTTTACTTGGTGTAAAGCCACCCTGGAACCATCCCCAAGTAACTCCTTTTGCGTTTAGAAGATCACCTACGTTCTTTCCACCCATAGCTGTTGGGGCAAAACTTGAGCAGTCATCATATGCTCCATCTGGATCCCCAATTACAGTTTGATGTGTTACTGTATCTGGAACATCAGATGTTGTGACATTAGAAGTTTCACCTGAAACCAAGTTTAACATTCCCGGAGTTGACGGACCAAATGTGGTGCCATATGAATTGTCACTCATAGCAAAGTGTTGTGCATAATTCCACAACGCTGTTACGGTGTTTCCATCATAGTATCCCATTACAGTGCTTCCGTCAGCATTGCAGCCCGGACCAACATTAGAGACTGTTTCTACAAATTTGTCAACCAGCCCTCCATCGTAGGCCAATTGCTCTGGTTTATAGTCATGGTTCTCATCACATGTTATTAGTTGTGATAAGGTATTGTCCAATCTGAATGGTTTTTTGGAGTTTGGATTATTCCCAATGAGTTCCGGTGTCAAACCATTTGCAGACGGTGTATCTTTGCTGGCCTTGAATTGAGTCTCGCCAGTTGGATTTGCTGCATTAGGGTATGTTGCAAAATAGTGATCATATGACACGTTTTCTTGGAATATGACCACTACGTGCTTTATTGGTGTTGTAGTAGATGATGATTCTAGAGCAAAACTTGAGCTGCTTAGCAAAAGTGATGCAATCATCAATGCAGAGATTGTTGTTGCCATAATTTTCGTCATTGAGGCAAGGATTGTTTTTGTTCAATATGTCCATGCTCCAAATAGATTTCAGTATACTATTAGAGAAACAAAGACAAAATAAAATTGAATCTATGTTACGTGATCTTATTGATCGCGTGATAGATCATATAGTGTACCAGTGGTACATGTAATGATCGAAAAAAATATAGTAAATATTTAGATAAACAAATGTACTCTGTAGATCGGTCTACAGAGATTCCTTACATGTCAAGGTTTTCTGGATTTTTGTAGACCCTCCCCGCAATTAACGATATTATTGTTTTTAGATGACAAGGTGTAAAGACAGAATTGACAATGCATGGAAAAGAATCCTTGCTGAAAAATATATTGTACACATTACTTGGTTTGGTTTGATTCTTTTTGTTTGATTATTTTTCCAAGTGTTATGGTGTCAAGCGTAGAACGAATCTTGCCCTCTTTGATTTTTGTGTTCCATTCTTTTACTTTGGCAAACTTTTCTGCGTCACCAACTATTTTTGTGGCCAATACTGGGTTGCTTGACCACCATGAGATTGCAGTCTGGATGACATACTGCAAGTCATTGTCTGAAACAATTGGCCAGTGCTGGCTTAACATATTCTCAAGCGGCAGATCAAGAAGACCCAGTCTTTTCTTTACCATGGATAAAATTTCTGCAAATCTGTGTGGATCATCAAGTGCAGATATAGCTATTCTCATCATGTTGCCATCTTGTGCGCTTTTGTCACTATCCACAAATGCAACCTTTACCAAGCCGCGTGTTCCAGATATGACAAGGCCATCTTTTTCAACCTCGATTTTGCCACTCATCTCTTTAACAATATCAAGCATGACTTGGAGACGTTCTTTTGGAATCTCTTCAATTTGTACTGACACATCAGATTTTTTCTCTGTCAGAGTTGTTATTGTCTCAGAAGATTTTGTTAGGTTGATCTTAACACATCCTAGTACTGTTTGTACCAACTCAAAATCACCATTTTCAAATATCATAGTATCAGGAATTCGTTTGTCTACAGTTGCCAGTCTTCGTAGAACATTAAATATTTCATCAGGGACGTTTGGCAGTTGGTCATGTCCTATGAATCCATGCTCATCCTTGCCATCAGACTTCCAAACAGCTGTAATTGGTTCTGAAATAGTTGATACAATGTTGTATACTGCACGTTTTTCCATGGGAGCAAGCATTGGTGTGTCAGTGCTCAGGTAAGTGCGAAAATATGTAGTTCCTTCAAAACTTGAACACTTGAGTACGTTTCCCAAGTTTACCTGTGCATAGAATTTTTCTTTTTTTGTGTCAACTTTGAGAGGAATCCAGTCTCTTGATTTGGGATCAAACTCTTCCCATGATTCTTTACTTGCAAGTTCGACTTGTTTTTTATCTCCCAGTTTTCTCACTTCGGGCTTGTAAAGCCTTGTTATTACTTTGACATGATCTTCTAACGTATGTACGGTAACATTTACCCCCCACAAGGAATCAAGAAATTCCTTGCGTTTCTCAGAACCAACTACTAGTGTCCAGCGCTTGTCAACCGAACGCGGTCTTATCTCTAATCTATTGAGGACCTTGTCTAATCTTGATTTCTGTGAAAATTGTAATGAAATAATTTTGGTAAACGTATTCTTGTAAGTCTCACAAAGATTGGGTCTTCCCTTCTGAAAACAAACATCACAAAATTCTAACGGTTCCAAATCTCTTTCCTCTCACTATATCCTAGTCGGTATTATAATCGGTATGACATCTAATGCCAAGACATTGTATAGTTTAGACAATTTTTGGCGGATTTTACTACAAAACAATGCAACACAAAAAGTAATAATCGCATTAAGAATACTTTAATTAATTTAACTAATAGAATTGCACGGTTTTACAGTATACAATGCCTTGAAAATTGTAGAATAACACATGGGATGGTCTCATGAGTTCTGCAGCGTTAGCACTAGAAGGTGTAGCCGGAAAGTTTGCTGCAGAGGCAATAAGCCAAGATTCCCAAGGTGATAGAAATGCCGCAATCACTAGTTACCAGAGAGCCATAGATGCGCTAATAAAATTAATCCAGTTATTTCCAGATAATACCTTGAATGCAGTTTACGAACAACATTGCAAACAATACAAGAAGAGGATAACTGAACTGCAACTCTCATTTGACAATCCTCAAAATGACAACAATCATGCTAATGCATCAATTCACGCCAACTCTAATCAAACCACTTCGAACAGCAATCTTGAAAATATGATCATGAAAGAAAAGCCAAATGTTAACTGGAAAGAGGTAATAGGTTTAGAAGAAGTAAAGACTGCACTTCGTGAATCAATTGTATATCCAGCTAAAAAACCAGAACTCTTTACACTAGGGTGGCCACGAGGAATTCTTCTGTATGGGCCTCCAGGGTGTGGTAAAACAATGCTTGCAGCAGCAACTGCCAGCGAAATTAATGGCTATTTCATAAATGTGGATGCTGCCTCAATGATGAGCAAGTGGCTGGGTGATGCTGAAAAAAATGTATCCCAGTTATTTCACATGGCACGAGACTCGTCTAAAAAAGAAAACGTTCCTGTAATCATGCTAATAGATGAAGTAGATTCTCTTTTGGGAAATTCCCAGAATGAGAACGGTGGAGAGATTAGGGTAAAAAACCAATTTCTCACAGAGATGGATGGAGTAAACGACAAAGGAAAAAATCTCCAGACGTATGTGATTGCAGCAACTAACAAGCCTTGGAAATTGGACTGGGCATTTCTTAGAAGATTTTCAAAAAGAATCTACATACCATTGCCATCATTAGAAACCAGAGAAAGTTTATTTTTGTCATATTTATCAAAACTGAAAAAAGATTCTTCAGTAGATGCATCTCAGCTTGCACAACTAATAGATGGGTACAGTGCAAGCGACATAAGAGACATTTGTCAATCAGTCCAGCTATCCGTAATAGACGAATTTTTTAGTTTAGCCGAGTCCAGGGGAAATAAAGATCTTACACATGTACAACTGCGTGATGTCACCATGGATGATTTTAAAAAGACAATCAAGAAAAGAAGACCTAGTGTTAATCCAGGTATGATTCAAGAATATTCAAACTGGACTAAAGATTTTAGTGCCGCATAATTTTATATTTTAACAATTTTCACTTCTGAAAATCATCTTAATTTCATAAAAGACAATATCCTAGTTTTTCAGGTATGAACTAGTATTGATCATACACGATACCAAGGTACTAAAAAATAAAAAAAAGAATTTTGGATCAGGATTGTGATCCGCTTGGAGTTGTGCTGTCAGACGGAGTTGTGCTTCCAGGTGTGGTTGGAGCAGAGTTTTGAGGACTAGCGCCCTGATGGAATCTATGTTTCATTCCATGCTGGCCGCCCATTCCAAAACCACCCATTCCAAATTGATGTCCTGGTGAGGTGTACAACACTTTATCATTTGCTGGATCGACAATCACGGTATATACCATGTTCTTGTCATCAACTACCTGAAAACTATACACAACGTATCCTTGTGCAACAGTCAAGCTTCCACCTACTGTCTTTCCATTTGTTACTGCTGATGCAGCAGTATCAGATGCTGTAGAGAATTTAGTCTGCACGCCAGACATGATTGTCTGCTGCAAGTTTATGGAACCTTGTATTGTTGGAGGCTGTGTGGTTGTCTGTGTCCCTTGAACTTGTGCAGATGCTGCTGTCACTCCTGCTGTGGCAATGATTGCCGCACCAATTATGATGGCAAGCATCTTGTGGTTCACGGTTAGATTTTTTGCGTTCATGGCATCAATTATGGAATGAATCTATAAAGAATTGTGACACATTATTCACTGACAATGTTAATGAACGATGTTATTGATGGTCTTTGCAAAATCAAGAATCCGTAAAATAAAATTAAAAAAACTACTGTTAACCATGTTACTTAACATGGTTGCACAATCCATTATAAACAAAAATGCATACTATACCATATGAACAGAAAATGCAACATGCTTGTGGCATACATCATGATGTTAATAGTTCCATTTTCTGGTGACATATTCTCTGCTGCCGCACAAATGACAGTAAAGACAGTGGTACCGTTGATTTCAGGTTAGAAATATCATTTAATTTATTTTATTAATAATTTTTTTAACTTGATTTTTAAAAACCCCAAGTTCTCACTGTGGTGTATATATTATTTTTTTAAAGTCTTTTGAATAGTGTTTCCAATTCTGACACTACCTTGCTAATGGCTTGGCTGATTGTTGCTAATGGACTTGTTTGTTGGTGATTAGTATTTGTTGTAGTTGATGTGGTTGGATTGTTGGAATCTGTTTGAGTAGTAGAGTGTGTATTAGATTGAGCAGTAGATTGGGTTGTTGTGGTGGTTGGTGATGTATTTGGTTGAGTTGTTGGTGCACTGGGCCGTGTTGTAGATGGCGATGTATTTGGTTGAGTTGTAGACGGTGATGCACTTGGTTGAGTCGTTGATGAAGGTTGAGTCGTAGTGGGTGATTGTGTTGCAGGTTCCGATGGTGTCGTATTGGATTGGCTGGTAGGTGGTGATACAGTATTTGTAGATAATGACGATGTAGCAGAACTTGCAGAATGGGTCGAGTCTCCTGCATAAGATGCAGTTATGGTTATGCTGTCGCTTGGATTGGAGGGTGGAGTGTAATCAAGTGAGCAATGATTGTTTGATATTATACATGCATCTGGGCTAAAAGAACCGCCTGCGCCATTGTCAGTCCACTTTACAATTCCAATCATGCTTGACGTTGGAACTGTTGTATCACTTATTGTGACAGTAAACGTGACTGGAGTTCCAGCAGTAAATGTGGCTGGATTTGGTGTGATGGATACAGTAGTAGGATGAAGTACATTTGTAGTTAACTGTGATGCTCCAGTACTGGCTTGATGAGTATCATCTCCATTATAGCTTGCAGTTATGGTTATTGCATTTGGAGCATTTGTAGATGGAGTGTATGAGACAGTACATGCTCCAGATGACAATGTACATGAGGCCTGATCAAATATTCCTCCACCGTTTCCATCGCTCCATGATACCGAACTAGTAGGAGCAATTGGTGAACTTGAACTATCTGTGACTGTTGCTGTGAATGTAACCGATCCTCCTGGTGATACTGATGCAGGATTTGGTGTGACAGACAGTGTTGTGGCATGGATTGCATTTATTGTTAGAGCAGACGTTCCTGCATTTGTTTGGTGTGTACCATCTCCTCCATAAGTTGCAGTGATTGTTACATCTTCTGGAGAGTTGGTAGCAGGCGTATATGATGTAGTACAAGTACCGGATGCTAATGTACAAGAAGATGTGCCAAACACTCCTCCTGTATTGCCATCACTCCAGGATACAATTCCTGTTGGAGTATTTTGAGAGTTTGATGTATCAGTAACTGTTGCAGTAAATGTCAGCGTGTCACCTGACACATATGATGCTGGGTTTGGAGATATTGTAATTGTTGTAGGAGCAAGCGCACTTGATATCAAAGATAGCGTACCTGAATTTGTACTGTGAATGGCATCTCCACCATATCTTGCTGTGATTGAAATGGAACCTTGTATGTTAGATGATGCTGTGTATGTTACATTACATACACCTGATTGCAAATTGCAAGAAGTCGAGCTAAATATTCCACCTGCATTGCCATCATCCAAGGTTATGGTTCCTGTTGGAATGTTTTGTGATACTGTTGTATCAGTAACTGTTGCAGTGATTGTTACTTGTCCTCCTGATGATATGGCTGGTGCAGATGATGTAACCAAGACTGATGAAGTGTCTAGAGCGCCCTGTGATAGTTGTGATGTTGCAGAGTTTGTTTGGTGTGTACTGTCTCCCCCATAAGTTGCAGTGATCGTTATGGAATTTGGAGCTCCTGTAGGTGGAGTGTATGATGTAGTGCACGTTCCTGATGATAGGGTGCATGTTGAGGTGCTAAACGAGCCTCCTGAGCTGCCATCACTCCACGATATATTCCCGTTAGGTGTTGTAGGAGAATTTGACGTGTCAGACACTGTAGAGGTAAGTGTTATTGCATTTCCAGGCGCAAAAGATGCTGAATTTGGGGTTATGGCCACCGATGTTGGGTGTATTGCAAGTGTGCCAAGTGATAATGTTGCAGAACTTGTCTGGTGTGTGGCATCTCCACTATATGTTGCAGTAATTGTTATGGCACTCTGAGCACTGACAGATGAGGTATATGATACAGTACATGTGCCTGACGACAAGTCACAAAATGTAGAACTAAACGAGCCTCCCCCATTGCCATCGCTCCACATTATTGAGCCTGCGGGAGTGACAGATGAACTTGAACTATCTATCACTGTTGCAACAAGTGTTACTTGACCTCCAGCTGAAATGGTGTTTTGATTTGATGTTATTGTGGTAGATGTATTGTCGGTGGCAGAAGTGGAGTTGTCAGTTGCCATTGCCTGGGAGAAAAATGATCCATTTGCAAATGTTGAAGAAATCATTGTTGTTGCAAACAAAGCTATTATGAGAATATTTTTTATACTAATCTTGTCATGTGGTGTTAAAGCATTGAAATTATCTTTCATGCAACGTCGAATGAAAGATATGACTTATGCATATAATTAATTGCGGATCCTTATTCACTAACATTGTTAATTAACAATGTTAAACAAATTCTATATTTCAAATTAAATAATCTCAAAACTGTGGGATATTTTTTGATACTAGTGTATGGTCCAAAAATAAAAACGCCAATTCCCCGTAGTCGTTAGAAAAGCCTTGCAGTAGAATCCCACACAATTTTATGTTTTTTAAAACAATTATTTGATAAAAATTAAAATTATTTCTCACTTGGAGATAATCTAAAATTTTATTCTCTTCGTAGTGCAACCATTGGAGACAGTTTTGATGCCTTCCATGCAGGATACATTCCAGCCAATACACTTAGTGTAAGAGAAAGCAACCAGACTTTGATCAAATCCAGTGGAACAAAGATTGGAGGTATATGGATAGGTGGACCGCCTCCTGCAGGACTAGTGGTTGTGGCAATACTCATTATGTAACCCCCACCAATACCTATTACTGTCCCAAGTGAGGCTCCAATTATTCCAATCAAGCTGGCTTCCACTAGAAACAGTGCAAGAATGGTTATGTTTTGTGCTCCAATTGCTTTCATTGTACCTATCTCTCTGATTCGTTCTGTCACTGAGTTGTACAATGTTGTAACAATACCAACTGCTCCCACAACAAGTGCAATAATTCCAACCATTAGAATAAAGGCTGCATTTCCACTTGCAGCTTGTTGTCTTACTGCCATAATTGCTTTAGGAGTTGTAGCACCAAGAGTTTTTCCAAACATGCCAGTGATCTCCTGCTGTACTGTATCAACATCTTCAGGAGTAGTTGCGGCAATTATTACCTGGTCATATCGGTTTTGTTTGTGTAATAGTTGATTGCCAGCATCAAGATTTACGATAATTGAACGATCTATTCCAGTATTACCAGATGGCTTTAGTATTCCAGTAACTACAAAATTCTTTACTACTGTTACTTGCTTTCCAGCATCATTATAGGTCGCAGTAGCTTTGATTGTCTGGCCAAGTACAACAAAAGCACTATCGGCACCAGGCGGATTTACTATTGTATCTCCTACCAGTGCAGCGGATCGATCTCCTGGATTTACTGTAGACCCATCAATATATTCAAGATTTGGTAACTCTACAGTCAATTTAGACGGGTCAAGTGCAGTGATTGAAGCACGTTGAGTGTTTCCCTCTGAATTCATTTGTACTGAACCAGTATACTCTGGTATAACATCGGACACATTTGGAAGATTCTTGAGTTTTTGTATGATAACATCATTGACTATCAAAGAATTACTTGTTGAAGTAGCAAATGAGCTAAGGGAACGCTGTCCACTACCTACAAAAAGAACATTAGCCGCCAATGTGTTGAATTGTTTTTCCAAGAATGCCGATTGACCTGCACTCAGACCATTTAACACTACAACAAGACTGCTTCCAAGTACAACCATCAGAATTGTGAGTAGTGTTCTGACTTTTCTATCAACTAGTGCTTCAAATGACAATAAAAAAAGATCTTTAGGATTCATTTTCCTTCTTTTTAACGCCATCAAATATGGAAACTATGTCAGTATCCCCCTGTGCAGTCAGCTTTAATTTTTTCTTTGCTGATCTTTTCTTCTTTATTAGAAATGCAATCGCTACTGCTACTGCAATTGGAATTCCTATGAGTACCGGTAGAGGTATCTGATCAAGTATAGAATCAGACTGGGGTGCAACAGATGGTGCACTTTTAG
>JABDBR010000038.1 GCA_013288545.1 Nitrososphaerota archaeon
AACAAATATTCCAGGCAGTGCAGTTCCATTTTGAAGCTGGGCATTGACCGACAAGGTCACTTGAGGTACTGGAGGTGTAGTGCATGAAGATTGAGCAGAAACAGTTGCGCTCCAAGAGCCAGTCCAGTTGCTGCCGCCACCACCACGAGCTCCTCCAATTACGTTTGCCTTTTCGTTCTCTGGAGTGCCAGCCATGTCGCCATTGTTGTAGGAATCAAGTGATGTACTGTGCAGAGGCTTTACTCCAATGGAGTTGTAATCTTCAAAGCTTGTGTAGACAGCTGCACCCCACTTCCATTGTATTGATAACGGGGCCGAGCTGCTGATTGTTCCACTCCATGTTACAGGGTTTTCTCCTCCTGATAGACCTGCAGCAGGAACTTGGTATGCAAGACCTGACAGGAATATGTCGTCTCCAAAGCCTAATGGAACTGTTGTTACCCATATGTTGTTTGTAGTATCAAATGTAGTGGTTGCGCTAGTCACACTAGAACTAAAGACAACCTTAGAGTCAGGGACACTTGCAGTAAAGTCATTTCCTGTTATGGTCTGTCCAGTGAAGAAGAGTGTCAGTCCATCTGTTGCACCAGATGTCAGCTTAAAGTTGCTGTTAAACCATATTGTGTTTCCGCCAGCAATGCTGTTGCCGTTAAAGTTTGATGCAATGCTAGTCTGTGTACCACAACTTGTATTGATTGTCTGTTGCGATACTGAATCTGCAGAGACCGATGGCACTATGGTCATAGGCACCACAATGACAGTGGCCAATAACAGACTCAATATCTTTTGATATGTATTCATGTTATTGTATTATGGTTCATTTAATTTCTTAACTGACTATACTATGGTTATTCGTAAACAATAATCTGAAATGTACACATGTATATTTTTTCTAGATTTATCTACCAGATTTGGAAGAGATTTGGAACAAGTCTTATCTATAAAATCTCGATCTTGTGGATACAATGACAAGTAAAATTCGTAGCTTGGGAGTGTTGCTGATTCTTCCATTGCTTTCCATCTCTGCAGTAACTGCCTTTGTAGATGTTCCATCTGCCAATGCACTAACCAAAAGAGACTATACTGCACCAAATGACCAGCCACTTACTGTAACATATGGCGGAAATTTTGTTGTATGTGGAGACCACATCTGTGGACCAGGAGAGCATGCACAGATGCAGCAAGAACTCAGCCAAGCACAAGCGGGAAAAACAGTCAACAATACAATGCAAGGACATGCTATGGCATCAGACAAGGGACAATCAATGTCTCAGACAATGACAATGGAATCAAAAGACCTGGGTTCAGTTCTGAAATTATCAAATGCAAATCTGCCCCTAGTGATTCCACTAGTCAAGGGATTGTACGATGGAAAAGATGTGTATTATATCACAACAGAAGCATCTGATTCCACAATAGCAAGCGCACTTTCCACATTTACCAACTTTCCTGTGACTTTTGCACCTGCACTAGCCAAAGCTCCTGCATCATCGCAGGCAAACATCTATGCATTCAAAAACGGTGTCAAGGGAGGCGGCGTACTTGGATTCCAGCCCAACGTTGTAGATTCAATTCCTGGAGATCCAGCATACAGCCCACTTTGGAAGATAAACCTAGTAGAGTGGAAGGATGCAACAACTGCCACAGTCCTTGGTTCAGAAGATGATATCATGAATGCATTCAACTCTGGCAAGATTACAATCACTCCAACCACAATAGTTGTCAATTGCCCGATAGTGCAATGGAGTGGCAACAAGGAAGGAACAATTCTTGCAGGACATATGAAGATACGAGATTCAATCAGTGAATCCGGTGCATATGGAAATGCCCAAGTGCTAAACATTGACACAGATAAAATGCAAGTAACTTTTGTGGCACACAGAGGATTTGGTCCTGATGGTTCCACGATATACTATATCGCAACTGACGCGTCACAAAAAGGCCCAGCAGATGCACTAGGAATTATTCTTGCAAACAAGACCCAGAGTACAATTTCCACAAGTGCGGCAGCAGACCTGTACCAGTTTTCAAATGGCATAACAGGCAGCGGACCTCTTGGATTCCAGTCAGGAGTAGCAAGTAGCAAACAAGGAGACCAGTATTATTCCCCAATGTGGAGAATCCAGGTGATAACTTGGAAGGATCCCTCAGTGGCAACAGTTCTTGAAAATGTCCATGACATTGCAAGCAAGAATACCATGACTGATACAATGGTTGCAGGCTTTATTGTAAACTGTCCTTTCTTTAGTGCAGATACAGTATACTCGCACGGAAAATAGGGTACCACACCCCCAATCTTTTTTATTTTTAAATTCAGAGAAACATTTCTTTTTATGATTTCATCTAGTTTTGTAGAAATAAAAATAAGGTTTGGTCTATACGGCTTAGGAATAAGCTGCCGAGATAGAACCATACATTGCAGCATAGGCCTGATCAATTGCCTGGTCTCTTGCAGCGTCAGCAGCACCATCTGCAGATACATGATTAGCGTTTGCAGTAGCAATTGCGCTATCTTGTGTTTGTGCCAGCGGAGCTATAGAGTTCCAATATGACTGTAATGCAGCATTCCAAGCTTTGCCATTCGAGGTATATGCATTGTCAAGTGCAACATGTGCAGTGATTTCTGCAGTGATGTACGTAGTCTGTGCAGTGCCAATTGCTTGGTCTTTTGTCACATCAGCAGTTTCTATTGCAGTGATTCTTGTCTGTATTGCCTGCAAAATTGAATTGCTTTCTGTGACATGTGCCTGACCTATTGTATTGGAACGTGTTGCAAGAGTGGCATTGCCAATTGTAGTGTAGAATGTACTTTGTGCGGTTCCATCTGCACCATCACGTGTTGCAAGTGCGCCGTAGACTGTATTCTGATGTGCAAGCCATGCCTCATCCACTGCCTTATCTCTAGTGACATCTGCTGATACAATTGCAGTGATTTTCCCAGTCTGTGCGGTTGCTATTGCAGAGTCTCGTGTTGCCATGGCAGGACCAATTATGGTCGGGTTACCATGTGCACCAGAGATTGCAGTGTTGTATGCATCCCGTGCTTGTTTGACTGCCTGGTTGTATGCAGTGTTTGCATCTTGAACTGCTTGTGAATGTGCAAGTTGTGCTGTCTGGGATGTTTGCTTGTATGCAAGGTCTGCTGATTGTACAGCTTGCTTGTATGTTGTTGCATCAGTCTGTAATGCTTGTCTTAATGTTTGTCGTGCAGCTTGTTGCGCATTGTTTGCACCAGCATGTGGATTTGGATTTGTGCCATTTCCATTGTCAGCCATTGCCTGCAAAGTCATCAAATTTCCTCCAAAAACAGATACAAACAATACAGCAGTTATTGCAAGTACTGTTGTCTTTGTGCTCAGAGATGATTTGATTGATTTTGTTTTCATGGTGTTCATGTTATTTCTTGTCCAATCTTACATGCTGCACATATAATCAATTGCGGAACTTTGTCAATTAACAAAGTACAGTATGAATGCTAAGAAAGTTTTATTTTCCAAGAATGCAATGTCTGCATAATCATAGTGTGATATATGAAAATCATATGCGCCATATTTGTATGAATAATTCATTAGCAATTTTTAAGTACTTGATAACTGGGGCAAAGAATGTGTGATGTAAGATGGAGAGAGAAATAGTCCACTCAATACTACTTTTAGGCATCACGGCAATTCTTGTTTTGTCTTTTAATTCATTTGATGTACAATCAAAATTTACTGCATTTGCACAAACACCTGGTGATTCAGGTCCGATTCCAGAAGGCAATTATACTGATCCAAATACAGGACCAATTCCAGAAGACAATTCTACAGACCCTACCGCAATTCCAGATCCGCTGAGCAACTCTACTGATATCCAAAATCCAAACCCTGCGTTTGCAGATACAATGCCGCAAGACAACATGACTAGTCCACTTGAGAACATGTCAATTCCGCTTGAAAATTCAAGTTCGCAAACAAGCCCACATGTACCAACTAGTACAGGAAACATACTGCCTCCCCTAGAACAGGTCAAGTCAGGAATACAACCAAAAGACGTGCAATGCAAACAAGGCTTTACTTTGATAATCAAGGTAGAAGATGGCACTGCTGCATGTGTATATCCACAGGTTGCACAGATACTAGCCCAGCGCGGATGGTAAATTTTTCACAATATCAACAGAATAATTTTTCAAGTCTTGCCATAACTTGAATCTAGAATACAATTGTACATTACATGCAGAAATTCTGTAGCATGTTTTTCACAAGCTCAGAATTTCCAGGAACTGGGCTACACCTTTTTGTTCCTCAAAGTCATGTAACTTTTTTTTGATTTCCTGGACTACAACCCTATGCTCGCGGCCATACAGTTGCCTAAGAATTGCATTCAGTATTGCAGGATATGCATAGCAGTCAGAGAATGTGAGGTTTCCTGCATTGAGCATTTGTACCACTTTATCACAGGTTTCCATGTCTTTACAGAGTAGTGTTTTTTCTACATGTACGCCAATCAGGTCCCTTATCATGGCATCAGGCGTATAGATTTGTGATGACGCCATTTTACTCACTCCAATGCATGCCTTGAACAACCAGTACTGTTCATGTTGTCAATTTTGGTCATGTTATGGAATAGATTTTTTACAATTTGTCCATTCCGAAAATAGATCGTATTGTGCTACTTGATCTTATAGATCGCGTGACAGACTATGGGGAGATCGAGGGATCCATAGTACACCCTTAGATAAGACAAGAGGCGATATTACATTTGCAGGTCAAACCGGACCACGGACCGTTTTTTTTTCACGTGTCAGGCAATATAGAGACACATAGGATATAGAATTACTGATGCGAAAATTCAAAATAGGCACCATACCAACACAGAATATGGAGACATGTTACATTTGCGACAATGAGGCAGTATGGAAATGCCCTACATGTGGCTCCAAATGCTGTAGCCGTCATTTAAAAAAGATACACAGGCCAGTGTGCAAGATTGGAAATACAGAGAAAAAATCCAGAATGGAATCCGTAACAACTTGAACAGGTATGATCATTGCAGGTATGTAAATTACATAATTAGTATATGCAATTTGTAAATACAGACAAGACAAACACCATACATGAGAACTGCAATTGTAATAGACGATGACATTGATACCATTGATGTCATGGTAGAATTGTTGGAGATAAACAAGATCGAGGTTGTCGGTAAAGGATACAACGGATTAGAAGCTGTCGAGTTGTATAAAAAACTCAGGCCAGATGTGATATTTTTGGATGTCATGATGCCAGACTATGACGGGATATACGCACTAGAGAACATCAAAAAGATCAATCAAGATGCCAATGTAATCATCATCACTGGAGACACCACACAAGGTTCAATGGATAGATTGCGTGAGCTAAAACCTTCAGCCATTTTCGTCAAGCCAATGGACATATCAACTGTAATCCGGGCCGTAAACAACTTGATTGCGGAGGCAATATCCACTTGATCTCCAAGATAGCTAAAATCATAGCAAAACTTGTGTCAGGCTTGAAGGGCAAATTTGCCAAAGCATAGAATGTTGCGATATCATCAAAACAGTCTTCCTTGGTTTTTGCCATGCCATGTTATCTCTCCAAGGTTCATTGCAAGCCTTAGCTTGTTTGCAGTGTGTGGAGAGAATCCCTCAAAGTGGTTGTTTGCCATTACAACTGCAAGGGATATCTTATTTTTTATCTCGTCTAGTTTTTGAGCCCACTTTTTAATTGATTCTGCTCTGTCTTTTTGTATGGTGCCAAACTTGTCCTCTGGAATGGAACGGTCCCCAATCAATCTAAGATAGACAAAGTCTGTTGTAGTCTCTGCGGGATTTAGCACGCCCTGTACTTCGTTCCACACAAGACAAAGATTTCGCTCTGAGAGAAACTTGTATGATTTTTCAGTAAACCATGATGGGTGCCTTCCCTCCACTGCATACCTGTAATTTTTTGGCAAGTGGCTTACCATTTTATCCAGGTTCAGTTCTGCCTTTGTAAATGAAAGCGATGGTGGAAGCTGTATCACAAGTATCTTCATTTTTTTTCCAAGTGGCTTGATTGCATTTAGGAACTGGTCCAGGTATGGACCTGGTTTTAGTCTTGCATCGTGTGTTATCTGTTTTGGAAGTTTTGCAGTAAAGACGAAATTTTCAGGAGTGTTGCCAAACCATTTTGCTGTAGTATGTGGTGATGGAATTTTGTAAAATGTCGAGTTTATTTCAGTAATACCAAATGTTTTGCCATAGTGGTTTAGGTAATCTGCACTGGGCATAGTTCCAGGATAGAATGGGCCAATCCATCCTTTGTAGCTCCAGCCCGTGCATCCAATTTGTACGTCCATGATATACAGTCAGAAAAATCTCAAGATATGAAGATATTCTAGATTTTGTGATTTTACAGTACATGTGTTGTCTATCCCAAGATTTGCATCAATGGAACATTGTTAGGCAACAGTTAAATGAAAAAAACGCACACCATATGAGAATGGTAAAAACAACACTGCTAATCATCCTGGCTGCAAGTGTTGGAGGCACAATAATCATTGCAGTCGGAATGCTGTCAGCATCTGGATGGGAGACACCTGGTACATACAAGGGAACAAGCGACGCATCACACGTTCCTCCTAGCACAACTAACTGCTATTCATTTCAAACAGGATGCACAAATACAAACAGCTCCATACCACCAACTGATATGAGCTCTGGCGCATACCTAAGCGGCAACTATCCATAAAATCCTGAAAAATCCACAGTTTTTTTATATCATGTCAAGGTGACATTTGTTTTTCAACCATCAAAAACGGTTGTGTCATTTTGAGTGTAGAATATTTCCAGTCTTGTTGCTAATTCTGACTTTTTTTGTTACAACATTACCAAATGCTGAAACTAATACATCCACTACCCATATCTGGTGTTTCATGGATACATTACTTACTTTAATTATAGAATAATTCTGACTCAGAAAATTTACTGCGGTCTCTTTTACTTTAGCATCCATTGATACAATCATTGAACCAAGCCCTAGGTGGCTAAATTATTATGATATTTAATTATGCAGGTAACATTGTTCTATGATCGATTGAAACTGTTACCTATAGTTGACAAATCAGCTTAGCATGACTTTGAAAAAATCAGATTTGAGTTTATCCATATCTTCTAGTCTATCAGATTCTTCACGAATTTCATCGACAACAGTATAGTAATCATCAGCATACACTTCTTTTAATACTGTCTGCAAGTATTCAGGATTGTCAACACATTCAAAGATCCAAGACTCGGAAAGAGACTGGAGTTTTGCAAGAACCGTATTATAGTTAGCATTTCCTCTTCTCATCAATACTATTTCAATACAGGTGGCAAAAGCTATTTTATTTTCTTGTTCGACAGAAACCATTTGTCCCATTGTACGGGATAAATACAACCATTAAAAAGTATCGTTACACATCCGGTACATAGTCATTTTAATCACATAATCAGCGCCCATGTAGACTAGAACATTGTTCTATTTCCTGATTTTCAGTCTTTCCTACTTCACCATGGTTCCTAACAAGGATAATACCCTCATTCCTAGCACTTCTAGGCATTCTATGCGATAACATAATGTCCTATTTTTAGGACATATATCCTATTTTTAGGACATATATCCTATTTTTAGGACATATATCCTATTTTTAGGACAATGGTGAAATAATCATCTGCCCACAATCATACACTATCTACCTCTAGAGGTAATCAGCTAGTTTTCCACGTTATTGTTTTGTTGTGATTTTATTTTATTTTTCAGTACAACAACTAGCGCCACTGATACCACTGATAGTATTCCAGCGCTAGAAAATATTTGCATGTATGACAATGCAGATGGAAATACACCTGCTACATGTGGAATTGTCTGGCTGTACATTTGCTGGAACATTCCTGCAACTGACGGGCCAAGCGATTGTCCCACCAGGATCAAGAGTACTGACATGCCAAGTGATATGCCTTCAACTTTTTGTGGGGATGACACCAGTATGATGTTAAATCCTCCAACAAATGCAAACGACAATCCTACGGATATTATTCCAAGTGCTGCAGATATCATAAATTCTGTCGAGTGGAATGCCACCAGCCCAAAAAATCCAATCGTACATACAATAGTTCCAAGTGCAGTGAGCCTGAAATTCCCTACCTTTGATACGATAAACCCTGATGCTGCAGATACGATAAGCGATATAATCATAAACGGAAGCTGGACGTTTGCAGTAGTTATTGCATCACCCCCAAATCCAAGCGGTTGCGGGCTTTGTACCAGAATAGGAATTGTTTGGTATACCATGAATGTTGATATGCCAACTATCATGAGGATTACATTTGTCGGCAAGAGAATCTTATTTGCAAGTACCTTGAAATCAACTAGCGGGTATGGTATTCTTTTTTCTACAATCGCAAACACAAATGTAGACACTGCCGCTCCTGCAAAAAATATTATAGAATCAAGATTTCCTTTGCTGATTTCCTGCAGGTATGATACCCCCATTAGAAACAAGATAACTGTAATAGAGAGTGTGATTGCGCCTGGGATGTCAAGGCCATGAGACTGCTCAAAACTTTCTGCCTTTGGTATCCGGATGAGCTTTGCCATGACAGCTGCCAAAATCAGTGCAACAGGAAATACCGAGAAAAATGTGGCATGCCAGCCGTAGCTTGAGATGATTCTTGCACCAATTATCAGTCCCACTACAGAGCCGCCAAAAAATGTTGAAGTAAAGATTCCTTGCGCAATTGCAAGTTTTTTAATTGGAAACACATCACGCACGATACCAAATGCGATTGGGAACATGGAGATTCCCACACCTTGGGCAATTCTTGCAAATACCATGGTACCAAACGAATTTGCAAATCCCCCTCCAAGAATTCCTGCTGAATAGATCATCATCACAATTAGCAGTACCTTCTTTTTTCCATAGACGTCTGAGAGCTTGCCTGCAATTGGCGTCATGACCGCACCTGCGATAAGATATGATGATAAAATCCACGATGATACGTTGTATGTTATGCCAAAATCTTTTATGAAACTAGGAATTGCCGGAAGGACCATCGTCTCGCCATACATTGTAACCAGTGCAAGACCGCTCACTATGGCAAGTGTAAGCCATGCAGAAGACGATACTGTAGGATTAGACTCTTTTCCTGTTACGGTCATGTTTTAATTTGATTTTATTTCATTATAAATCGTGGGAGAGAGTTGATCGATAAATTTATCCAAGTCTGGCATTACATGAGCAAGACATGTGTAATTGTTCCATGACATGTGTCCAGTGTACTGTACTAGGATTTAGTATCATCAAGTTCGTTCTGCATGATGGCAATCTGCTCTAGATTCTTGCGTATCTCATCAGATGCTTTTAGCACAACTGCAAGCTCAAGCACTTCGGCATAAGGCATGGATTTTTTGTCAAATGCATTGGGATAAGGCAATAATAATTCCTCAATTATCACCCAGAGATCTTCAACAGGCAGCTTGCCTAGTTTTTCCTCAAAGTACTTGACGTGTAGTTTCAAAGGTCGATCCCTGATGTGAGTATATGCATGATCAAGTAAGGTACAATACCATACGTTATATCAAGTTCGGAATACAAGCAAGAAAACAAATTCCAGATTGGAATTTGATCCAAGATTTAGTAGTTCAAAAGATCCATTTCTACAAATGACATGTCATAGAAATAGGTTTGACATGTTTTTTTGGTATGATGTGAACAAACAGTATTCACGTATTATCACTAAAATCTCATACTCTAATACACAACTATACACTTCATGACTTGTCGCTAATCCTTAATAGTTGTAAACCTGTAAAACGACAATGCCGATAAGTACAACCATAGTCGGTGTAGCAATTGCAGTAGCTGTTATAGCATACTTTTACATGAGGCATAGAAAAATTTCCAAAGCACGTAGTATAGGAATTCCAGTGATAGGAGTAGGTGCAATCATTGCTGTCTTTGGCATAATCTTCTTTTTACAGGGAAATTCTGTTGTAGGTCCAACTTCATCTTTTATGTATTCCAATCCCAAGTGGGTTGTAAACGGCGGAGTGATAGCTGCTGCAGGTGTAGGCCTCATTGTTTTTGGAATTGGAATTATCTTACGACGTCCAAAGTCACAATCGACCTGACATTTTCTATGACAACAAGTTTTTGACACAAACAACTAGTGAAATTGCTCCAGCGTACACATGTTATATTATTTGAAAGTCACTTTCTAATCTTTGATTGTTCCAAACTATCAATTATTTCATACATAGTATCCGTAAGACGTTTTCCAAGGTGAGATGGAATATTTTGGTTCGATGCAAGGATATTTACGCTATCAACATATGATTTGAGTATCATAATCACATTGTCTGTTTTTGTTATAACATCCTGTTTAGAGTCTGAAATAACTGACAGGCTTTTTGCAAGGTTTAGGTTCAACTTTTGATAATATGAAATACTATCATCCAACCTCTTTTTTGACCCTGCAAGTTCTTCTAGTCGTGCTGACAGGTTGTGCATTATTTCATGAAATACAAATCTGTTATTTTCAGACTCTACAGTAGAATCCATTACACTGACTTGATTTTTTAGTTTCTGTAGATCATTTTTCATGTCATCAAGAAATGATTCAAGAATATCCTTTTGAAGTAGAGAAATTTTAGATTCTAGTGATAACTGCCTATTATCATTTGAAACTCTGTCTATTAGTAATTTTTGTACATAATCGCGTCGTATAATATTTAGAACTAGTTTTATGAGAAACACATGTGCAATTATATTTATTCCAAGAAGCAATAGTTGTAAAAATATAAGATTAGAGACTTGTTCTTTACTGTATTTTCCAA
>JABDBR010000039.1 GCA_013288545.1 Nitrososphaerota archaeon
ACTTTTTCAATTAAAGCATGATCTCGTCTTAATGATTCTGTTGACATGATATGATCTCAAAGCTCCAAGATTCCAATTTAAGTTTAATTTTTATCAAAATGACCATTTGGACCAATCAAATGTCAGAATTATGCAATATTGGAGTTTATTTCCGATCTTTGCAAAGGTTTTAAATTGCTAGATCCAAAATCTAGCAGTATGGGGGACTTGCGAAAGGATTATTCTATTGATCGGTTTGTAATTACATCTCCTGAAAATAATGTTGTAGTTGATTCAAAAAAGTGCCCATACTGTCCAGGAAATGAGTCCATGACTAATCCGTCGACACTTTCTCTTGTGGCAAAAGATGGAATGTTACAAAGACTACAAGATACTGAAGATAACTATGTTCAAAATTGGTCCGTTAGAGTATTTGAAAGTAAAAATCCAATTGTCACTACTACATCAGAAAATTCCTACAGTGACAGGCCGCTTTACAGCGAACCTGCTTATGGATATCATTATGTTGTAGTTGCCTCAGAAAAACACAAAGATTCCCTTGCAAGTATATCGACCGAACAATGGTCAAATGTACTTGTAGTAATACAGGACAGACTTAGGTGGTTATACACACAACGCGGTGTGACTTATGTTTCAATATATGTAGATCATGGAAAAGAAGCAGGCGGTACAACAACTCATGCACATCTTAACATTGTGACATTTTCAACAATTCCTCCTGTAATAGAGCAAGAGGCAGAGGCGGCACATAAAATACTAAATGAAAAAGGAATATGCCCAATGTGCCAAACTGTTGGTACTGAAACAGGAGGACCAAGACAAATACTTCAGACTGAAGGCTTTCTTGCTTTTTGTCCGTGGGCTCCATCACACCCGTATGAATTTTGGATTTATCCAAAAAAACACATAACAAGTTTTTCTAAAATAACTCAAAAAGAGATAAACGATTTGTCCCTTATTTTACGTGCTACATTAGGTGGACTTGCAAATACTATGAAAAACTTGTCATATAATATGGTCTTTCATCTTTCACCTGAAAAGAAGAACAATAGGCAAATTCATTGGCACATCGAGGTATATCCTCAAGCTGACCCTTGGTCTGGACTTGAAAGAGGATATGGTGTATTTCTCAACAAGGTAACTCCTGAAAAAGCTGCAGAAGAACTTGGTTCTGCTTGCAGAAAAGAACTTGCAAATCTTGTTGGAATAGTTTAGAGACAACCATTTGGTTTATTTATTGAACAAAGGGAAGAATCACTGTGGCAATTGAGCGATGGGTAGCTGTTGCAAGTCTTGGCTTGTTTGTAATGTTTGTAGCTCAAATGATATCAATTAGTATCTATCTTGCACATCCGTCTCATGATATTGATCCTTCTTCTGAAATACGTGAATTCATTTCTATTAGTGTAGCACCTGCATTAGTTTTGGCAGGATCCTCTTTTGTACTAGCACGCAGATATGGCTCAAGGCTGGTTGGTTCTTTGCTGATAACTGGAGGATTGATTACTATTGGCGGAATGTATTATGTCAATATGCTGATACTACAGATAGCTCCTGCATATGTTGTACCAGAACTCACTGGTTCCCCGATAGCATTTGGAATAACTTCTATTCCTGTGATTATTATTGGTGCTCTATTGTTTAGGGTAAAACCTATGCCAAAAAGAGATTACTTTTTTGACAGGTGATCAAATCGCATTGAATTTGAATGCCGTTTGAACCCAATATTTTCATAAAACGGAATCAAATCGTCTGCGCAATCAAGAATTGTTTTGTAGCAGCCTTGTTTTTCAGCATATTTTAAAAGTGCAACAACTATCTTTCTTCCTACTCCTTTTCCCTGGAACTCTTTTCTTACTGATACGTCTTCAATGTGGCCCACTTTGCCTCCATCATGGATGAATTTTTGTTCGATCAAAATACTTGCAGAGCCTATTATTTTTGAATTCTCTTCTGCAACATAGATTATCTGGTGTGGATTTTTTGAGATCTTGTCAAAGACTGTATTTGCTTTTTTTGGTTTAATGTGACTTGATTTCCTGAGCGAATCAAGAGAAAGTAAAAATCCATTGTAGATGTCTTTTCTTTGTAATTTGCGTATCTTGATGGCCGTCGTCATACTTTGGTCTAAATCCGGCCTAGTCGTGTGATGTAGTGTTGATATGCTCTTCTGTATGAAGTCTTGTCTCCGATATCCAAAAAGCCTTTCTTTATGTGATATCCACTTACCTTGTTTTTCTTTGCAATAGCACTGCGTATCACATCATCCATGCCATATGGCTTGTTGGGGGGTATGAACTTGAATATGCCTGGCTCCATTACATAACAGCCAATGTTGATATTTCCTTTAACTTCTGGTTTTTCACGCCATGCTTTTACTCTGTCGGATTTGTCCGTCTCTATGAATCCGTATTGTAATTTAGTTTTGTATTCAAATAATCCCATGGTAGCAAATGATTTTTTTCTGCGATGACTTTCTATCATGCCTTTCAAATTAAAATCGAATATGGAATCTCCGTATAGGCAAACAAAAGTATCATCAATGAATTCTTCTGCAGTCTTTAGTTGACCTGCTGTGGCAAGAGGTCTGTTTGCAACTGCATATTCAATTTTTACGCCAAATCTACTACCATCCTCAAAATAATCCTCGATTGTTTTTCTTAGGTAACTTACACAAAGCACAAAGGAATCCACTCCACCTTGCTTGACCCACTCTATGAGGTGCTCTAAAAGCGGTTTTTCTCCTAGTGGTAGCATTGCTTTTGGAAGAAATATTGTATATGGTTGCAGTCTTGTACCAAGACCGCCAGCTAAAATGACAGCTTTCACGTAAACCAATCTGGATTTCTGGTATTTATATTGAAGGATGAAGATATACTATCTTACTATCTTCAAAATTTTTCCTAGTACGTCTTGTGGGTCTTTTCCAAAAATTAAGATCATGGGTTCTTTTCCAAAATCTCCCTTGTGAAATACGATATCTGGAGGTGTCTTCAAACTGGCTATGGCAGTCCTGATGCCCCATGGTATTGTGTTACCATCTCTCTTTTTGTTCTCTAACGGTTCTTTTTTCCTGTCATATGATGAAACTTTCAGTCCTTTTGCAATTGCTTTCTTTATTGTATTGTTGTCATACTTCAAGTTCACGCCAGATCTGATGGATGGAAACTTTCTTTTTACTTCTAGTACTGCTGACGCAACATGTTTTGATCCTCCGTATTTGAGATGGCCTGCAACAGTTCCAAATTTTCCTGTTCTTACAATTCTTCCCTCTAGCCCCATCACATCTCCTAGAGACAGCGGGTCAGGTGTTGAATATACAAAATTTGTCTGGCACTCTGGAATATACTCGTAAATGGAATTTATTGAACAAAATTTTGAAATAACATGCGATAACTGGTTTTCAATCTTGTCGCCTTTTGCATGCATTGTAATTGCAAGTCCACTTCCAATCTTTGCAGAATTTTTGATTGATTCTATTGTGAAAAGGCGTGCCGAGTCTACCGCATCTGGCAACTTTTTTCCTCTTGCAATGTTTACACAAAGAGAAGCTGAGAAAGTACAACCGCCTCCGTGGTTTTCAAATTTTAGCCTATCGTGGGAAAACACATGAAATTTCTTACCATCCAAGAGTATGTCGGTGACCTTGGAGTCTGAAAGAAAATGTCCTCCTTTTATTATCACATTTCTCGCCCCTAGTTTCTGAATTTTTTTTGCGACCTTTTTCATGTCTTTTAATGATCTGATTTTATCACCTGAGATCTTTTCAGCTTCTGTTACATTTGGTGTAATTATATGTGACAAAGGAATGAGAAGTCTTTTGAAGTCTGACAAAGCATCTTCCATCTGAAGAACCCCGCCTGTTGTGGATTTGAATATGGGATCAAGTATTATTGGTTCTTTAATTTTTGCAAGTTCAGAGTGTATTGCTGTTATGGTTTGTTTGTCATAAACCATTCCTATCTTTATTGCATCTACTCGAAAATCTTCAAGAACTGATCTTATCTGACTTTTTACAAGTGATGGCATGACAGGTTTTACATCAAAAAATTTCTTTGTGTTCTGGCTTGTGATGGCTGTGATTACACTTAGACCGTATGCTCCAAATGCACTAAATGTCTTTATGTCTCCTTGTATGCCTGCACCTGAAGAAGGATCAGAGCCTGCAATGGATAGTATATTCATGATATTTGGTTTAGAAACTCACGTTTAAATCCAATTACTGGCTAAAATTAGTAAATTGAGTACACAGATGAATGCTGCACGAAGGGGTGTGGCTACAGATGAAATGAAAGCAGTTGCACGCGATGAGGATGTAACACTAGATTGGCTCATACCAAAGATTGCAAATGGTTCTATCATTATACCGCATAACAATGCACGTCTGCAAAAGATCCGAGTAGTTGGAATTGGAAAAGGCATGAAGACTAAGGTAAATGTAAACATTGGAAACTCTACATTAAACCAAAATCTTGAAGATGAAGTCAAAAAAGCCAAGGTCGCAATTAAATATCATGCTGACACTATAATGGATTTAAGCGATGGAGGCGATGTGGGGATGTTTAGAAGAAGACTGCTTGAAGTTGCTCCTATCGCATTTGGAACAGTGCCTGTTTATGAAGCATATAACTATGGAGTTGAAAAACACAAGAACCCTCTTGATATTACAGAAGATGATTTTCTTAATGCTTTTGAGCGTAACGTGAAAGATGGAGTTGACTATACCACAATTCATTCCGGAATTACAAAAGATATTGCAAAACGTATTCTTGCAGTAAAAAGACATGCTGGAATAGTAAGCAAAGGAGGTACCATCACAGCTGCATGGATGCTAAAGTATGACAAGGAAAATCCATACTATGAACACTTTGATTATCTTATAGAACTTGCAAGAAAATATGATGTCACTTTTAGTTTGGGTGATGCACTAAGACCAGGATCTATTCTTGACTCTCATGATGAACTCCAAGTACAGGAAATGATCAACATCTCACGACTCACTAAATTAGCACATGAAAAAGATGTTCAAGTGATGGTTGAGGGACCTGGACATGTTCCGCTCAATGAAGTTGCTGCTAATGTACGACTGGCAAAATCCTTGATTGGTGAGGTGCCATATTATGTACTAGGACCTCTAGTGACTGATATTGCTTCTGGACATGATCATATAGCAAGTGCGATTGGTGCAGCAATTTCTGCAAGTGAAGGTGTAGACCTATTGTGTTATCTTACTCCTGCTGAACATCTTGCATTGCCAACTGCAGAAGAAGTCAAGGCAGGATTAATTGCATATAGAATTGCTGCACATGCCGGAGACCTTGTCAAGCTACGAGACAAGGCCATCAAATGGGATATTGAAATGACAGAGGCAAGAAGAACTCTGAATTGGGAAAAACAAATTGCACTATCCATTGATCCTGAGGAGGCATCTCGTATACATGCACGAACTGGACAACTCAAAGGAAACACTGTCCCATGTACAATGTGTGGTGGTGCATGTGTTTACATCATGCTCCCGCAACAGAGATTTGTTAAAACAGAAGTAGAAAAGTTACAGCAGACTGGCTAGTACTTTTTCAAGGCTTGGAACAGTTTGAAATTTTGCAAGCTCTTCAGGTGTAATCCATTGATACTCTGAGTTTTCCCAGTTTAATTTTATTTTAGGATCTTTTACTGAAAATAAAAATGGAAAGATCAGCCATTCGTGATTTTCATATTGTGGTGAATCTGTTCTCATTTGCGATGCGGCTCGAATCAGAGTAATTTGATTTTCAGTAATACTTGTCTCTTCATGTATCTCTTTTTTTGCTCGATACAGGGGCTCCTCATTGTTTTCTATTATGCCGCTTATGCCTGCCCAAAGGTCCTTCATTGACCTTACCTTGTTACTTCGTTTTAGAATGAGGTACTTGCCATTCTGAGTTAAAAAAGAAGTAACTATTTTAGTAGTTTTCAATTATTTTTCTACAGCGTTTACCATTGTAACAAGCTTTTTGTATGACTCGTCAAGATCAACGTTTTTCGCTAGTCTTTCCTTTGCACTTGAGATGTACTTTATCATCTCTTCAGTTTTATTCTCTTGAATTAAAATCAACATTCTTCCTATGTCTTTCCAAAATTCCTCTGCATATCTTCTTATTTCTGGATTTGAGATTATTGTTTCAATAAGCTCTTGAGGCTCTGTCATTATGCCAGTAGTGAGATATTTTTGGGCCTTGAAAGTTGTTCCAGCCATCTTTTCAACTAGTGAGAAATTCTCCTCCTTTGCAAATATGTTAGCGAGTGCCAAGTTAACTAGATGTGGCATTCCCAACACCATTGCTATTTTTTTGTCATGCTCAGTTGCATCTATTTGAACAAAATTTGCTTCCTCAAACAATGACTTTGTTACGGCCATCTCTTTTTTTGCATCGCGAATTGGAATTGATATTATGTTTTGTCCTTTTAGTCTCTTAGTTCCTGGACCGAACATGGGGTGAATACAAATTGGATTTACCTTGTCTGGTATCTTGGAAAGAGCTGCAGCAGTCTTTGTTTTGAGCGAAGAGATATCTATCAAGTAAGAGTCGCGTTTCATCTCTTTTGCTATGAGTCGTATTGTTTCAGGTGTACGCTTTACTGGTATACACAAAATAACATAATCAGCTGTTAGTATGGCTCCCACTAGAGACTGTGCCTTTGTAACTGACTTGTTCAAAATCTCTTTTTCAGAGTCGTATCCTATTATGTCAAAATCTTTCTCAAGAAAATACTTTGAGAACCATTTTCCCATCTGACCCTCTGCTCCAATAATTGCAATCTTTTTTTTCATTATTTGCTTTTCAACCTGTCCTCTATTATTTGCATTCCCTGATTAAGTGTATCTTCTGGCTGACAGGCTGATATTCTGACAAATCCTTGATAGTTCCCAAACCCCTCTCCTGGTGCTATTGCTACACCTGTGTCTAAAAGCTTGTTTGTAAAATCTATCGAGTCAAAGTTTTCTTGTCTTATTTTGGCAAACAAGTACATGGCACCATCTGGCTCAACAAAGTCTAATTGCATAGTTTTTGCCTTTTTCAAGATGGTTTCTAGTCTGTTTCTGATGGTTTTAGTATTATCGGTCGTGTCTGCCTTTAATGCCTTCATGGCTACATATTGAATGGGTTCTGACACGTTTGTCATTGCAAGAGCCTGAAGCTTTGACATTTTTTCTATTATCTCAGGACTTGATATTGCATAACCAATCCTAAAACCTGTCATAGCATGTGACTTTGAAAATGACTGTGTTATTACAGATTTACTGTATCGATAAGTGAGAATACTTTTCCACGGTTTGTTTGCATATGATGAGTAAATCTCGTCGCTTAACACATACAAATTATTCTCGATTGCCAAATCCATTATCTGGTCTTGTAGATTTACTGGAAGGATTTTACCAGTTGGATTGTTTGGATAGTTCAGAACTATCATTCGAGTATTTTCATTTATTGTATTTTTGATGTCTTCTATTTTTGGTTCCCACTTGTTTTCAAGTGTTGTGTGTATTGTCCTGACCTTGACTCCTGAATTAAGTGCGTTGTCTCGATATGCTGGCCAAGCTGGCTCTATTACTATGATCTCATTTCCGGGATTCAATAGACTTGAAATTGCAAGAAATACTGAAAAGCGTGCTCCTGGTGATACCAGAATATTCTGGAACGATGTCTCTGTTCCAAATTTTTCTGTAACATATTCTGCAAGAGCCTCTCTGAATTCTGGCATTCCTTTTGAATCTCCATATTTTGTATAACCCTTATCATAGACTTCGGAAAGTGCATTGCTGACAATCTTGGGTGGGAGAAAATCGGGCTCACCTACTTCCATGTGAATTATCTTTCTTCCTTCCTTTTCTAATTTTTTGGCTTTTAAAAATACGGACAAGTGAGTCTGCTTGCCTTCAGATTGGATCTTGACAGATTCATTTAATAGAAAATTTAACATTGTCATTGCAGTCTTTTCATCAAGTCCTATCTCTTTACATAATGTAGTAACGCTTGCACGTAGTTGGTTTTCTCTTTCTTCATTTGTAACTCCGATGCCAAGATTATTTTTTAAATTTCCAATTTCTTTTGCAATGTCATTTCGTTCCTTGAGCAATCGTAGAATATCAAATGTTATCTTGTCTATCTTGTCACGAAGTTTGTTAATGTCTGACATTTCTTATCTAATAACCGCTGGAATAAAACCTGCTCTGATTGCATGGTCTGCAAGAACAACTGATACTAGTGAGTCCACTACCGGAGGTGCACGAGGAACCACACATGGATCATGTCTTCCTTGAACTATCAGTGAAGCGGGTTTCTTTGTTTTAAGATCAACAGTTCGCTGTTTTTTTGATATTGATGACGCTGGCTTGAATGCTACTCGCAGGACTATGGGCATGCCTGTGGATATGCCCCCTAGTATTCCTCCCGCATTGTTCGTCTTGGTTTGGATTTTTCCATTTTTAATTAAAAACTCATCATTGTTCTCTGAACCATGTAGAGTGGATCCATGAAAGCCAGATCCAAACTCAACTCCCTTTACTGCAGGAATTGAAAAAAGAGCTTTACTCAGATCTGATTCTAGTGATCCAAAGATTGGTTCACCAAGTCCCACTGGCAAATTTACGGTTAGTGACTCAATTATGCCTCCAATGGAATCTCCTTTTCGTCTTGCTGCAAGAATTACATCGCGCATCTTGGCTGCAATTTTTGGATCCGGGCATCTTACTTCATTGCTGTATACAGAATTTTTCATCTTCATCATTGCCTGGTCTTTCATTTTCACATTTCCAACCTGGCAAGTATAAGAAAAAGTCTCAATTCCCAAAGTTTTTGAAAGTAATTTTCTTGCTATGGCTCCAGCCATTACAAACGTAGCTGTCAGTCTTCCTGAAAACCTTCCTCCGCCTCTAATGTCATTGAATCCATTATACTTGATAAATGCGGGATAATCAGAATGTCCTGGTCTTGGTTTCATGGTGAGGTTATCATAATCTTTTGAACGCTGATCCTTGTTCCAAATTACCATTGTGATTGGTGCTCCTGTGGTGTGTCCTCTGTATACTCCTGAAAGGATCTCTACCTTGTCATCCTCTTTTCTTTGTGTAGTGACAATGGATTGACCGGGTTTACGCAAGTCTAGCATTACTTGGATATCTTTTTCTTCAATTTCTAATCCTGCTGGACAACCATCTACTGTAGCACCTATGCATCTACCATGACTTTCACCAAAACTTGTAAAAACAAAACGCTGTCCTATACTACTTGAAGACATGATAAAATTTTCTTTTACGTGTTTATAATCCTTCTAGGAATTAAGGGCTTTTTGGCATGTAATTGTTTGATAATTCAAACTATGATATTTGCACCAATCTTCTTCATGTCTTCTACAAATGTTGGATATGAGACATCGACAGAATCAGGATCAGTGACAGTGCAATTTCCAACAAACATGCCTGCTATGGAAAATGCCATGAATAGTCTATGATCTTCTGAAGACTCTAACTCTGCACTCTTTAGAACTTTGGGTGCTTCTAAAATTAATCCATCCTCCTTCTCTGTTATGATTATCCCAATCTTTGCAAGCTCTTTTGCCAAAATTGCTATCCTGTCTGTCTCTTTGAATCGTGCGTGTTTTACGTTATAGATTTCAATTGGTTTTGATGTTTTTAGAGCCAAAATTGCCATTGGCGGAAGCAGGTCTGGATTGTTTGAGAGATCAAATCTTCCTCCATTGAGAAGTTTTGGAGAAGATATCGTTATTTTTTCTCCGGAATTTATTTTCACTCCGAGTTTTTCAAGGTATGATAGTATCTCTCTGTCTCCTTGTGGCAAATCTCCAAGAGATGCATCAATTGACATGTCTTCTCCTAAAAGAACTGCAGCAGAAAGCAAGAGTGCCATACTTGAAAAATCTGAAGGAACTACAAAATCTGCAGCCTTGTATTCTTGATTTGATACATTGTATTTTTTGTATGGGGAAATTGTATTGACTGTAACACCAAACTTTCTCATTGTGGCAATGGTGGAATCAAGATATGGTTTTGACACCAAGTCTCCATCTATTTCTAATGTGACACCATTTTTCATTTTTGGCCCTGAGATCAATAGTGCTGAAATAAACTGGCTTGAGATTGAACCTGATATGTGGGCGATTCCTCCATCTGCTCTACCCTTTACAGTGACAGGCGGTTTGCCATAA
>JABDBR010000040.1 GCA_013288545.1 Nitrososphaerota archaeon
ATTCAATGCCAATTTCATAAAAAACGTACTCTTACTATCGAATACATTCAAACCAAAAGCAATCGTAATTCACAGTACCATAAGCCCTTGAACCACCTCGCAGATTCAATCTGAACTTTCTATACCGGTAATTTACAGTGCAACAAGGGGCGTACACAAAAGGATGCTTTATGATTTAAAACGATATACAAAATTCTACTCTGTAGATTCAAAAGCACCACAAGCGAATTGGGCATCTAAAGAATATTCAAAATTAATGAAAAAAGCTGGAGTAAAGACTAAGAAAATGTCAACCCCGTTAGCATTAGAGCTTGCAAAGATTGTAGTTGACACATCTTACTATGGATGGCTAATCAACTATGCACAACTAAGTAACATGATTGCAATAAAGCATAAGGTAAACTATGATGAGATGTGGTCTTTTTCAGATGAGATTCACAAATTCTTGGGAAACAGGCCAAAGATGTTTCCAGGATTTATTGGTGGACATTGTGTAATACCAAACCTTGATCTGATAAAAGATGACACACTTGATCTGATCAGAGATATCAACTCTGACTATGCCAAAACTCTAAAGAAACAACAGGCTAAAGGAAAAAAGTACTGAAAAGTCTAATAACAAATAGACTAAGAAAACATTAAGATAATTTCTTGATAAATTCAATAGACTTGGTAGGTGATGGATCTATCTTGGATATCGCAGAAAGATATATTGTAGAATAATCAAGAACGTAAATCAAATTAATTAATTTTGAAATTATGGAACCTTTCACAGAGTGTACTTCTTTATAATTAATCTTATTCATATGAAAATATTTTTTAATAATACCCCATCTCTGTTTCGTTTTGACATAATCATCTGTACCCTCTAACAAAATTGGTTGTACCTTGTCTTTTTTTTCCCATGATACTATATTGTTATGTCCTGCTTCTATGATGTCTTCTACCATTGCATGCCTTTTTGCATTTTCCTGAAGAGAATTCTTGAATCTTACTGCGGCAGCTTGTAAGCCAAAAGGGTAATAGATTACAGGAATTCCAGAGACCCACTCTGCTAACTGTAACGATGTGTTATCTTTACCAAGGTTCTCTGATGAAATAATCTTCTTGGTCTTTTCAAGTTCTTTTATGGACTCTAATACATCATTTTTCTTTACTGGGAGTATGGGCTCTAACACTTTTAAGATTGTATAAAAAAACACCGGGAAAGATGCTCTTGGGGAATGAATCTTCGGAATCTTTCTAAATTCTACTTTATGATTCATACAATAATCTTGCATCTTTCCATCAGAAGTAAAAGCAACAAGTTTGCATTTTGTTCTTCTTGCAGATTCCAAGACGGACAAAGTTTCCGCAGTATTTCCTGATACACTTGTAGTTACAACAAGTGTCTTCGAGTCTACAGTATTTGGAAGATGATACCCCTTTACTACAGCTACATGAGTATTGGTCTTTGATAAAATAGATGACAAGATATCACCTATTGTTCCAGATCCACCCATGCCTGCAAATACGATATGATCTATTTTGCCAAAATCTACAACATCTTGAGATGACAAATATGTCTCTCTCGCAATTTTTGGCCACTGATCATATACCTTGTACATGCCAGAAACATCATATTTCTTTAACGTAGCAAGATTGAGCAACTAGTGTTCTGGATATAGATTGCAATATAATGTTTCATGGTATCATCATTGCAACGATTATAAAAAAGCTAGAATTTTGGAATCATATTGAATCAAGAAACAAAGATTCACTCTAGCTTACGAACAGTCGAGTGGAAGAACAATACTGTAATCATGATTGACCAGACAAAACTTCCAAATAAACTCGAATATGTAAAATTCAAAGATTATAACAAAGTGGCAGATGCCATACGAAATCTTGTAGTACGAGGTGCACCAGCTATTGGAGTGGCGGGTGCATTTGGCCTGGCACTTGCATCACTGCAAAGCAAGGCAAAGACCAAAGAAAAGTTACTAGAAGATCTAGAAAAGGCAAAAAAAGTCCTTTTCGAAACTAGGCCCACTGCTGTAAATCTAGCATGGGGACTAGAAAAAATAATGGAAATAGCAAAGAAAGGAAATGATACAAATGAAATAAGAAAACAAGTTGTGGAATTAGCACAAAGAATGGCAGTCGAAGATGTCGAAATCAATATGCGAATGGGAAAATTCGGTTCAGAACTATTTGCAAACAATGATGTTATCATGACTCACTGCAACGCAGGAGCATTAGCTACTGTAGGATATGGAACCGCACTAGGTGTAATCCGTGCAACTAGAGACAGTGGAAAAAATATCAAGGTTATCGCTACTGAAACAAGGCCTGTAATGCAAGGATCAAGACTGACAGCATTTGAATTACAACATGACAATATTGACGTCAGCCTGATTCCAGATACTGCAGTAGGATATGCAATGGCAAATGGACTGGTCAACAAAGTAGTAGTTGGCGCAGACAGGATCCTATCCACAGGACATGTCTACAATAAAATTGGCACATACCAAGTAGCTACAATGGCAAGACAACACAACATTCCATTTTATGTAGCAGCTCCACTTTCCACATTTGACCTAAAGAACAAACCTGATGACATCATAATAGAACAAAGAAAGGCAAGCGAGGTAACAGGAGTGGCAGGAAAGAAAACCGCACCAGATGGAATCAACGTGATAAACCCAGCATTTGACATGACTCCGCCTGAGCTAATCACTGGAATCATCACAGAGGCAGGTATTGCAAAACCACCATTTGAGGCATCAATTAAAAAATTATTCGAGTCCAAGTTGTAAAGTATTTATTCTATTATAAAACAAAACCAACTCATGGCAACTGTCACTTCACAACAGGTACTAGATTCACTAAAACAATGCATGGACCCAGAGATTCCAATCAGCGTAGTGGATATGGGACTAATTTATGGCGTTAACATAAATCCTGATAATAAAGTAGACATCAAAATGACAATGACAACACGAGGCTGTCCATTGCACGATACACTAGTTACTGACGTAAAACGATACGTAACCAAGGTTCCAGGAGTATCAGCAGTTGACGTAGAAATCGTATGGGAACCAGCATGGACTCCAGAGAAAATGTCAGATGAAGGAAAGAAAATGATCAACTATGGAAAACAAAAAACAGTTGCCCCGATTAACTATGATATTGCCATGCCACAAGGTGTAGGCTCTCTAGTAAAGCAAGAAGACGGTTCCTTGGTACTGATGGATGAAAAACAGCAAGGGTTCATGGTAAACCAGGCCATAGTAGAATTTTGGAAACTATGCAACGGTCAGAGAAGAATCACAGAACTAGTTGACCTTTTTGCACAGCAAGTCGGACTGCAACGGGGACAGATGGAAAAAGAAGTTTTACAGTTGATCCAGCAACTCCGAGACGGAGGATTAATCATAATAAAAGAGCCCGAAGTATCTAACGTGCAATTTAGAAAATAGATCTTTTGGGCATCTAACATATAAGTAAGAAAGTTCTTACTTTGGTTATGAAAGCAGCTATAGACAATCTAAAATTCAGATCTATCAAAGTCTCAGCAAAAGGACAGATAACTCTGCCTTCTGATATCCAAAAGGAGTTCGGAATAAAAAAAGGCGACGAGATAATTCTTGTCAGAAAAGGAGAAAAAATAATCCTTGAAAAATCTGAAAGGATTGCAAAGAGCTTAAAAAATGAGTTTGCAGATATTAAATCACTGTCTGAACAATCACTGCGTAAATTATGGTTAAACAAAGATGATGAAATCTGGAATCAGTATCTGAAAAAGTGAAACAATAAATGATCTCACAAAGAGATGTAGTTTTAATCTCGTTTCCATTCTCAGATCTAAAAAATTCCAAAGTAAGGCCTGTGTTGGTCTTATCAAATGACAAATACAACAGAAAGTTTGAGGATTTCATAGCCATCCCGCTTACTACCAATGTAAAATCAAGAGAATATTCGGTCCTGATAACAAACAAGAATCTGGAAAGAGGTAGGCTGATTATTGACAGTAATGTCAAGATAGATAGAATTTTCAGTATAAACAAAAACCTAGTCAGGATGAACATAGGCCGAATAAACAAGGATACTTACACCAGAATCAAGAAAATCCTAGTTGATCTGATTGAATGATCTGGTTTTCACTCCCACCATGAGAATTAGTAATTTCAAGTATCTAACGTACAATTTCGTAAATACGATCTTTTAGACATCTAACATACGAGTAAGAAAGTTCTTACTTTTACGAAAACAGACACAGACGATCTTATTGATGTTGAATTGCTGTAAGAGCAAAATGACCAACACTTTATCTAAGCATTTTACAATAAATTGGTAATGTTGAAGTATATGTACAAAAATACTGATGTTTCAATAAATGCCCTCTGTAAAAAGGCAATATTCAAAAATTGGAAATTGATCATTTTAGACCATTTTATCAGGAATGAAATTTAGAAAATAGTTTTTATCACATAATATCATATAAGAATAAATGAAAAAGAATTGTATGAAATGCGGTTCTTCTTTTGAATGCCAGGAAAATGAATCATGTTGGTGTTCCAATGAATCCAAATTACCAGGTAAAGAAATCACATATGATGATTGTGTGTGTAAAAATTGCTTATTGTTACAATACAGACAGAAAATAATTCCAGATGTGGTAAAAGAATAAACCCTAGATCTCTTTAATCTCAGTTATCGTACCTTGAACCGAATCCATCTTTACTATGGCACGTTTCTCTCCAAATCCTAGTGCAACATACCAGTCTCCACTGTCAATATCAAACTTGGTCTCTAGTGTCTTGATCTCATCTGACTTGACTCCATATTTTTGTACTATGCCTGACACTGCAACAGGTATTGCTTCCTTTTCTGTTGGAAGTCTTCGTTTCATTAATCCTATGCCTGGACTCATGGACTATCTTTCTATAATCCAGTATAATAGTCATTTCTAAAAAAATCACACCCACAGATTGTAATCAATAAAACAAGATGCTAAAAATTCTATAACAACATTCTATATAGCAAGATAATTTCGAGTGTAATTATGGTAATACCGCAAATTGTATCAAGATCGTTTCTATCGCGACAAAATGATCTATTGTTTATCGCTTCAATACTGGCAGTGCTTGGCACCTCCGGCGTACTGATTGGGGGAATATGGGACTCGGCATCACATGCACTAAAGATTCCAGACAGTTTCTGGACCATCCAGCATGTTACTGTCTATGCAGGAGTAAGCATAGTGGCATTTTCTGCAGCATTTGGAACTATTTTATCCTTGAAGAACAGAAAAGTAATACTTGGAATGGTATTGTTGCTTGCAGGATCTGCAATGCAGCTTGGTGGAGGCTATGTAGATTACAATTTCCATACAATATACGGCATTGATGGACTGGTAACATCCTCACATCTTACAATAGAATCTGGATTGTTGCTGACTTCGATTGGCGGCTTTCTCACACTTGCCAAGTTTGGCTATACGAAAACAAAAAAACTTGTCCCATTTGCAATTGTGAATGTGATATTTTCTGCCACTTGGATAGGATTCAACTTATCATTATTGGTTGGCGCAACTATGCTGTGTATTCCAGTCTATGAATTGTTCTCGTCTGGCTGCTCTGTAATGTAGTTCTTCAACTTTCTATATCCTGAGAATACAAAGATCAAGGCGCCACCAAATATCAATATTGCAGGAAACATTATTTCTTGAACTCTGGTATCTCCTATGGTAGCAGTAATCTTTACAGGCTTGTCGGAAAGATTTGTCATCTCCAGTGTAACTTGATCATTGTGGGAAAAATGAAAGTAATCAACTGTAACTTTATTTGTTATCTTTCTGATGTCAAGAAAGTTTCCATGCGAATCAATGACTTTGGCCAAAATATTGTTCTGGTAACTTTCAGATGATATCAAGTAAAACCCAATCCCATCGCCATTGATTTTTATCGGTACACTGTTGGCTTCAAGGCTGTCAAGTGAAAAACTAGTCGTATTCTTGTTTGATTGAGATAAAATAATTCCAGCTCCTATTGATCCTGTTATGATTAGCAATATCCCAACATAGAATAAAGAAATAGGCAATCGCATACAAGTATGATCTAAATTCCGTCTATTTATTATCAAGGGCCCGATAAGATTTGACCTTGTATCTAGGGATCTAATGAGAAATACAAAGGCAAAATGTACGGAAACTTAAATAATTAAAAAGTATATTCAATTGTCATATGTCAGTTAAGATAAAAGATATCAAAACCAAGGTAATCAAAGAAGATGACGGTTCTTACTCTATTGCATGTTCTGCACTGGGTGTTTATAGCACGGGTAAAAATCTAAAAGATGCCAAAAAGAGTTATCTTGAGGCCATCGAGCTTCATTTGTCAGTATTAAGAGAAAAAGCTATAGAATCCATTGTGATTTGAAAAAGCTTGTACCGGTTCAAGGAAGAAAATTAATAAAAATTCTTTGTAACAAATTTGGCTTTCAAGCAATAAGACAAAAAGGAAGTCATGTAACTATAACAAATGGCACAATATACGTTACTGTGCCGCTAAAGGAGATCCGCATAGGATTACTTGGAGTCATTTTACGAGATTGTGGTATATCAAGAGAAGAATTTCTCAAAGAAATTTAATAAATTCAAGAATATTCTTGCTGGTGTAAATTCAACGGTAGTTGATCCTTTTACCAAATTTGTATGCAAAATTTAGAGCAAGTTTATCATATAATTATCAAGGGCTCGGTGGGATTCGAACCCACGACCTGGTGGTCCGAAGCCGCCCGCACTATCCTGGCTATGCAACGAGTCCAATCAATTAAGAATTTAACGGGGCTAAATATCTGTCTAGGTAATTGAAAATTTCGCAAAGAGTAGCAGGAGTAGAGTATGCAATACGAGATATCGCACTAGAGGCAAGAAAACTTCAGAAGCAAGGCAAAAAGATAACATATCTTAACATCGGCGACCCGCTCCAGTATGGATTCCAGCCACCTGACAGAGTAAAAGAGGCATTAATCAAAGCAGTAAGAGAGGGCCAGAACTATTATGCATCTTCAGAGGGACTACCAGAGCTAAGACAGGCGATAGCAAAAAAAGAGGCAAAAAAAGGTCTCCAAGTTTTAGAAGATGATATACTGGTAACAAACGGTGTATCTGAAGGCCTTGAGATGATAATGGCATCTATCGTAGAAGCAGGTGACGAGGTCCTGATACCTGGTCCGTACTATCCACCATATGCATCCTATGTCAGATTGTTTGGCGGAAAACCAATTGAATTTCTAGTAGACCTGCACAGCTCAACTCCTGATCTGGATGACATCAGATCAAAGATTACAGAAAAAACAGTTGCAATATGTCTTATCAGTCCAAATAATCCAACCGGTGTAGTATTTAGCGAAAAGTCGCTCAAGGATCTAGTCGACCTTGCAAACGAGCATGACTTGTATATCATCTGTGATGAAATATACGACCAGATTGTCTTTGACGAAAAATTTACAGGAATTGGCAAGGTTAGTGGCGACTCGCCTGTAATTTTGCTTAACGGATTTTCCAAAGTACATCTAATGTCTGGCTGGAGAGTGGGATATATCGCGTTTAACCAATCAAAGAGACTAGAACTGCTACGAGAAAATGTACCAAAATTATCTAGAGTGAGGATTGCAACCAATCTGCCGGTACAATATGCCGCACTAGAATCACTCAACGGACCTCAGGATTATGTAACAAACTTTGTCTCTGAACTCAAAAAGAGGCGAGACTATACCATAAAGCGACTAAATGAGATGAATGGCATTAGTTGTTCCAACCCAAAAGGTGCTTTCTATGCATTTCCAAAAATAGAGCACAACAAGTATGGTTCTGATAAAGAGTTTGTAACTGAACTATTGAAAGAGACCGGCATACTTACAGTTCATGGTTCAGGATTTGGAACCCAATATGGCACAGGACACTTTAGGATGGTCTTCTTGCCTGACATACCAATACTGCAAGATGCACTAGATAAAATAGAAAAATTCGTTGCCTAGTACTTCCAGTCTGTAACCTTTCTTGGCGTTATCTGTATGATACAGTCAGTCTGGTCCAAGAGTTGTTGCGCTGATTTATTTTTTAGACTCTTAAAATATCGAGCCAAGATCTTTTTTGAAATTAATTCCACCACGTCTTTTTTTAAGATCAGCTTTGCCCTTCCAGTTCCCATTATGCCTACAATGTCAGGTGATCGTACCCCCATATCAACACAAAATGCCACCTTGGCATTTTTTTTGATGTTTCTTGCTTTTCTTGTTTTCGTATTGGTTCCCACGTAGAACTTGTCATTTTCATACATGTACCATACCGGAACAATGTGTGGACTGCCAGAGGAATCTATTGTAGCAAGACGTAAAATTTTCTGTGATTTTAAAAATTTTTCATTCTTCATAGTTTTCTCCGCGCAGGCCCAAAATGATAAGAAATCCTGCAATGCCAAACATGCCTACTGATATCTTTTCACTTGTGATGTCACCTGAAGTAAAAAAGTCAGATGTAAATTCGGGTCCCCATATGAGCAAGTCCCGTATGATTGCAATACATGCTACTACAATGAACAATACTCCCATTGCAGTAAACCAATTTTTTCTTCTGACACGACCCATGCTTGATTATATTTGCAACACTAGATTATCTTTATGCCTGGGTTTTTCATCTTGTTTTTTATCATTGCATTCAAAAGAATTGGTGTGGCAACCTCTGCAAGATATGACAACGAGCCTGGTCCCAATAGTATGGGCCTGAGATTTTTTATCTCAGTTATCAACTGACGCACTAGATTTATCGAATCCTCTGCATCTCCGCACACAAATATGTCTGAATCCAGCACAAGTTTTGGATCAATCAATTTTTTCTCTGATATTGTATGAAATGCAGAAACCAATCTAGATTTATTCTTCATGTATTTGTGGACCAATTCAAACGCAGATGGTTTCTTGTCTTTAAACGAGATGAACTCAAAACCAAGATCAGTCTTTGTCAATGGAACTATTGGAGATATTACTGTACAGTCGTCTCGTACATTAGGTAAAAGCTGGGAGCATATTGCATCTATATTTTCATATGGAATTGACAACACCAAAACATCGCTCTCTTTTGAAACGGTAACATTGTCTTTTCCTGAAATCTTTCCTTTAAAGGAAGAATATTGTGTTTGTGCAAGACTGGAATATTCTCTTGCAGCTTCTTCTGCCTTGGAGGCTTCCCTTGATCCTATGATGATATCATGGTTTTCACACCAACGCAGA
This sequence comes from Nitrososphaerota archaeon, assembly GCA_013288545.1. Lineage (GTDB taxonomy): Archaea > Thermoproteota > Nitrososphaeria > Nitrososphaerales > Nitrosopumilaceae > Nitrosotalea. The sequence continues at coordinate 9,277 of JABDBR010000040.1, forward strand.
GCAAATCCCTTGCCCATTCCGCCAGTTCCTCCAATTATTCCAATCTTCATGAAATCAAGCACAGGTAATGTTATTATTATCTTTATTCAATAATTGTAATTATTCTTGCCACTAGTTCTTTTTCTACGACACGGTCAGGCCAAAAATAATGTTGAGCGGATTTTAGCTGGACGCACAAAAGGATTCCCGCTCACAGACTTGGGAATTCAGCAGGCCGAACAGATAGGAAATTTTCTAAAGTCATTTAATGTATCCAAAATATACTGCAGCCCAGTAGAGCGGGCAGAGCATACAGCTAGAATAGTTGCAGACAAAGTGGGACTAGACTGTACCGTTGACGAAAGACTAACAGAAATAGAGATGGGTTCATTTTCTGGAATGCATTACGATGATATGCTCAAAAAGCATGGAAATGTTTTCTTGAAATTCTACCAGAATCATCCTATGGTTGAAGAAAATGGTATTGAGACATTTTCAAGCGTCAAAAATAGAATTCTCGATATAGTTTCACATTGCTCACAAAAACATGATGGAGAAACCATTCTGCTTGTTACGCACATGGATCCAATAAAATCAATGATATCTACAGTTCTCCAACCAAAACCCGAGTCATTATATGAAATGATAATACGAAACGCATCATTGACAATATTAAAAAATGAACAATCAAGTTTTTCAATGGTGGCAATCAACTCTATGAATTCTGAACGATATTCTAGCGAATGATCTTTTACTAAATTTGTACAAAAATAGTAGCAGAACCAATATCTATGGGTTAGCAAAATCATATTTAGATTGAAACT
>JABDBR010000041.1 GCA_013288545.1 Nitrososphaerota archaeon
AGATTCATAATAAAATCAGGAGCAGACGCGATAATCGTTGGAAGTGCATTCTTGAGATTAATAGAAAGCACATCCCCAGAAAAGATCGAAGGTAAAATCGGAGCGTTTGCAGCTAGTCTAAAGAAAGCTACAATCACAGAATAAGAAATAAAAGGATCTCAAATCCATCATGGATATGCAGACAGAATCTGAAAACGGCATCCCAAGTTCAATGATATCTGCACCGCCTTTTACAAGCCCTCTGACTGCAGAAATTGTATCCTTTTCGTTAGGAAAGCCTGCCATGACATATGCTATCAAGGCCTTTTGGTTCTTTGACCTTAGGTCTTGAAACTTATTTTTTATTCTTGACATTTTTACTCAAATATCTCCCAACTTCTTCAACGTCCTTGTCTCCTCGACCTGATAATGTAACAACGATACTCTCACTTTTTGGCATGCTTCTTGCCATCTTTACTGCATATGCAATTGCATGAGCCGATTCTAGTGCTGGTATTATTCCCTCTTGCTTTGAGAGCAAGAGAAATGCCTCTACTGCTTCCTTGTCATTTACTGCATCATACTTTACTCTCTTGGCATCTTTTAGATACGAGTGCTCTGGACCAACTCCTGGATAATCAAGTCCTGCTGATACACTATGGGTCTCGCTAATCTGTCCCTCTTTATCTTGCAACAAATATGTCATCATGCCGTGAAGAACTCCTTTTGATCCTCCAACTAGTGTGGCAGAGTGGTGACCACTCTTGATTCCTTCTCCTCCGGCTTCGACTCCAAACATTTTGGTGTCCTCATCAATCAAGGGGTAAAATGTTCCAATTGCATTAGAGCCTCCCCCAACACATGCAACTACAGAGTCTGGAGATTTTTTCTCCAATTTTTTCATCTGTGCAAGAATTTCATTTCCTATAACTGACTGGAAATCTCTTACCATTACAGGATACGGGTGTGGGCCCACTGCTGATCCTAAAAGATAGTATGTTGATTTTACATTTGTAATCCAATCGCGTATTGCCTCGTTGATTGCATCCTTCAAGGTCTGTGTTCCTTCTTTGACTGGATGCACCTTGGAGCCAAGCAAATTCATTCTAAAGACATTTAGCTTTTGTCTCTGGGTGTCTTTGTAGCCCATGTATACTTCACCATCTAGTCCAAGTGCTGCACACGCCATTGCAGTTGCAACACCATGTTGACCAGCTCCTGTCTCTGCAATGATTCTCTTTTTCTTCATTCTTTTTGCAAGCAGCGCCTGACCCAAAGTATTGTTAATCTTGTGAGCTCCACCGTGGAGCAAGTCCTCTCTTTTTAGGTATATCTTGGCGCCTCCTGCAAATTTTGTCAGGTTCTTTGCCAAGTATAGCGGAGTAGGCCTTCCGGCATATTGTGTGAGATAATAGTGTAATTCCTTCTTAAATTCAGCATCATCTTTGTATTTTAGGTACGCCTGCTCGAGTTCCTCTACTGCGGGAACTAGGGTTTCTGGGATGTATCTTCCACCAAACTCTCCAAACCTACCGTTTTTTGGGTATTTGAGTTTCATATTGCTAACACCAATTCTGATACTAGTCCCTTGATATCTTTACTCTTCATTATGCTACTACCAACCAAGAAAGCATCTGCACCACATTTGTCCAGAAATTGGATATCTTTTGGAGACTCTACACCACTCTCTGAGATTATGATTCGCTTTTCATTTCTATTTTCCAAGATTGACTTTGTAGTATCAAGGGAGATCTCAAGTGTATCCAGATTACGGTTGTTTATTCCAAGTATGTCAGCCTGTGTCTTGGTAGAATCTACAAATTCTTTTTTTGTGTGCGACTCTAATAACACCAATAGATTTTTTTTGTGTGCATATGACACAAACTCGTCTATATCATTTGCAAATTTATTGTCAAATATTGCCTGTATCAAAAGAACAACATCTGCCCCCAATTTTTCAGCAGCATCAATTTGGACTTTATCCACTACGATATCTTTCATAAGCAGCGGAACCTTGATCTCTTTTCTAATCTTTGTAAAGTAATCAGGCGAGCCGTTAAACAGGTAAGGCTGGGTAAGAACTGACAGGCCCACTGCGCCTCCATCTACCATCTGTTTTGCAATCATGACAGGATCTGAAACCTGTCGTATGTTGCCAAGTGAGGGGGATGAAAACTTGACCTCTGTTACAAGTGATGCATGTTTGCTGGTTTTGATTTGCTCCACTAGATTTTTTTCTGATTTTTGATTTTTGTAATTGATTTCATATGTGCCGTCACTTATTGCCTGCTGTGAATTTTTGGCAAGTTTTTCAAGCATGTCTTTCATTTTTTCTCTAGTGTCTCCATCTTTGTTGCATCTCCACAGTATTTTATGAAATTTTTGAAAAGATCATATGCCTTTCCATTTTTTATTGACTGGAGAGATATCTCTAATGCTTCATCGAATTTCTCTGAAAACCCGCCTACAATTAGGCCCGCTGCTGCATTGAGGGCTGTAATCTCAAGCATTGGCTTTTTGGCAGTTCCTCTCAGGACATCTGTGAATGCGTTTATTGCCTCCTCTTTTGTTGAGACCTGCAAATCTGCAAGTTTTGCCTTGCCCAGGCCAAGTTCTACTGGATCAAGCACTGAGCTTGTCACCTCGCCCTTGTTTAGGTGGTAAATGTAATTTTTGGATGTAGTGGAAAACTCATCAAGGCCGTCTTCTGAAATTACAGTCATGACATTTTCAGACCCTCTTGACTCTAAAAGCGATATTATTCTGCCAAGATATTCTTTAGATGACACCCCAACAAGCTGGCACTTGACCTCTGCCGGATTGCACAAGGGGCCCAAGAGATTAAACGCAGTCCTCTTGCCTAGACGTTTTCTTGCCTCTGCAACATTTTTCATGGCAGGATGAAACTTGGGTGCAAACATGAAACCTATTCCAAATTTTTCAATTATTTCTTGGACTCGTTGTGGCTCCATGTTAATGTCGTATCCAAAATATTCAAAAATGTCAGAACTTCCGCTTATACTTGAGACTGATTTGTTTCCATGTTTTGCCACAACTACACCTGATGCAGCAATTACAAATGATGCAGTGGTAGAAATGTTAAACGTGTTCATCTTGTCTCCGCCAGTACCGCAAACGTCAATGATTTTCTGATTTATCTTTGGATGTATGTGCACTGCATTTTGTTGCATTTTATCCATCATTGCAAGAAGTTCTTGATCTGTTTCTCCCTTTTCTGTTAGGGTTCCAAGAAAACTTGTAGTCTCTTCAACAGAAACTTTTCCTGTCAAAACCTCGTCCATGACTCGGGTCATGTCGTCATAGCTGAGATTTCCGTTGGAGGAAATCTTTGTAATATAATCTGAAATCATTTTTGCACCAACTTGATAAAATTGCTCAAAATTTTCTTGCCCTCTGTTGTCATTATTGATTCTGGATGGAACTGGACTCCCTCTATTAGGTATTTTTTGTGGCGTATTGCCATTATTTCCTTGTCATCTTGGGCAAAAGCAGTTACCTCTAGGTCATCTGGAATTATGGTCTTGTCTCCTACAAGAGAGTGGTATCTAGTAGCCCTGAAAGGATTCTGTACTCCCTCAAATAGTGGGGATTTGGTATACTCTACCGGGCTTGTCTTACCATGTCTTACATTTCCAGCATTGACAACTTTTCCTCCAAATGCATGTATGATTCCCTGGTGGCCAAGACATACTCCTAATATTGGCTTTGTAGGGCCTAACTCCTTGATCACCTTGGTGCATATGCCAAAATATTTTTCATCCTCTGGTGTTCCAGGCCCTGGGGAAATTATTATTGCATCATAGTTTCCTTTCTTGATGTCTTCTATTGTCACCTTGTCATTTCTAATCACGTCTGAATCCACATCTAATTCTCCGAGCAACTGGGCAATGTTGTAGACAAACGAATCATAATTGTCGATGATCAAAAATTTCATCTTGTTGCCTCCTTTAATGCAGTTATCATTGCATTTGCCTTGTGCTCTGTTTCCATCCACTCGTTTTGTGCGACTGAATCTGTAACAATTCCTGCACCAGCCTGGATGAAACCCTTTGATCCATTCATGAATATGCTTCTTATTCCAATTGCAAAATCACAGCAACCATTGAATGAAAAATATCCTACTGCCCCTGCATAAGGTCCTCTTGCATCTGGTTCAAGTTCATCAATTATCTCCATTGCTCTAATCTTTGGAGCACCTGATACGGTTCCTGCTGGAAAGACTGCCTTCATTGCATCGTACATGTCATACTTTTTATCCAAAGTTCCAACTACATGCGTTACAATATGTTGAACATGGCTGAATTTTTTTACTGCCATTAGTTCTTTGACATGCACTGTACCATACTTGCATACTCTACCTATGTCATTTCTGCCAAGGTCCACAAGCATTGTATGCTCTGCAAGCTCTTTTTCATCGTGTAGCATCTCTTCTTTTAGTTCCTCATTTTTTCTCTCATCTGTTGTAATTGGTCTTGTACCTGCAATTGGAAATGTTTCCACCTGACTTCCCGTGATTCTCAGTAACATTTCAGGACTAGAGCCAATTATTGTTCTCTTTCCAAGTTTCATGTGATACAAGTATGGTGACGGATTTATCTGTCGCAGAACCTTGTATACCTTGAGATAATCACCGTCTGCATCAAAATTAAATTTTCTTGACAGTACCACTTGGAAGATATCCCCATCGTGGATGTATTTTTTTGCACGTGCTATCATTTCCGTAAATCTTTCTTGGTTCAAGTTTTCAGAAATCTCTGAAACAGAAAACTTGCCACATTCTACATCAGTATATGATATCTTGTCGATTCTATTTTTATCATAATAAAAATAAAATGATTTTTTCTTTTTGTTGTCATAAAGTATTCCATCGGTGTATATTCCAAATTCCATTAAAGGCTCGTCTGAATTCTTGTGGGAATCTGGAATCTTTTCCCATAGTCTAATTGCATCATAATTGATAATTCCTACTGCGCCTCCAACATACCTGTATTTTTGATCAGGTACTTGGTAGACCAGTTTTTTTATTTCATCTAGCGGGTCACTTGTCTGAATTGTCATGGACCCGCCGCTCTTGTAATGTAACACTACCTTGTCAAAATATCCCTTGATGATTACAGCTGGATCAAAACCAATTAGCGATGTTTCTGCCAACTCTTCTGGACCGGTAAGAGACTCAAAGAAGAAAGAATGCTCAAACTTGCGTGATATTTTGTTGTACAGATCAAATTGGGAGCCAGTATAGTCTAGGGGTATTATCTTAAGGCTCGAATGCCCAAATGTGGCCACCCATGTCAAGGCACACTCTTCCTCTCTATTTAAAATTAAGCCACGCCTGGATTATGCTAATTACTGTATAGTACGGTACCTTTATATGCGATCTTTGTGTATACTACCTCATGTCTCAGATCCTAATTCCTGATTTTGACAGGAGTAAATCCGTACTGTTCCAGGATCTATACTACCCAAGAAAAAAGCCGGAGGTAAAGACAACCGTGGCAGAAGCAGCATGTGTAGTTTGCCAAAAGGGTCTAGACGATGGACTCTCTATTACGGCAAAAAGGGTTGGCCTGAATTTGAGACTTTTCTGTCAATATCATATTCCACAAGAATAGTTGTAATCTTACCAGATTGGTCTTGTGATTGCGCCTTCAGATGCAGATGTAACAAGTGATGCAAATTTTGCAAGAGCGCCAGTTTCATAATTTGGTTTTCTTGGTTTCCAGTCTTTTCGTCTTTGTGCAAGTTCATTTTCTGGAACCATGATATCAATAGTATTTTTTTCAAGGTTGATGACAATTTCATCTCCTTCATTTACAAGTGCAATGTTTCCACCAACTGCTGCCTCTGGGGCTACATGGCCTATCATGAATCCTCTTGTTGCGCCAGAAAATCTTCCATCTGTTATCAGTGCCACTTTTTCGCCCAAGTTTTGACCAACAAGGGCTGCTGTTACTCCAAGCATTTCTCTCATACCTGGTCCTCCCTTTGGACCTTCATATCTTATTATCACAACATCATTTTCTTTTATCTGTCTTTTTGATATTGCATCAAATGCATGTTCTTCTCTGTCAAACACTTTGGCTTTTCCTCTGAATTCTTTTGTGTGGACTCCGGCAACTTTTACCACTGCACCCTCTGGAGCAAGTGATCCTCGAAGTATTGTCAGAGTTCCAACTTCGTGAATTGGAGATTCGATTGATTTTAACACTTTTTGATGTGCATCAAATGGAATCTGCATTGAATCCAAATTCTGTTTCACTGTTTTGCCTGTTACAGTCATGACATTTTCATGGATGAGATTTTTCTTTTGTAAACTTTTCATAAGTAGGGGGATTCCGCCTATTTTATCAAGGTCTAGCATGACGTATGTTCCTCCAGGTCTCATGTCTGCAATGTGAGGTGTCTTTCTTCTAATCTTCTCAAAATCATCAAGTGTCAACTTTACTCCTATCTCACGAGATAGTGCAAGCAAGTGCAATACTGCATTTGTAGAGCCTCCTATGGCATTGGCTACAACGATGGCATTTTCAAATGCCTCGTATGTCAAAATGTCTTTTGGCCGTATTCCATTTTCAAGTAAGTTCATCACTGCCTTTCCACTTTCGTAAACCATTTTCTCTCTTCTTGGATCCTCTGCTGGCGGGGATGCATTTCCAGGAAGTGCGATTCCTATTGCTTCACTAATTGAGGCCATTGTATTTGCAGTGTACATTCCTCCACAAGAGCCAGAGTTTGGACATGCGACATCTTCTAAATTCTTTAGAGCTTCTAATGTCAAGTTACCTGCATCATACGCCCCCACTGCTTCGTAAACATCCTGTACTGTAACTTGTTTTCCCTCGTAAATTCCTGGCATTATTGTACCACCGTAAACAAATACTGATGGCAAGTTAAGACGGGCCATTCCCATCATTGTGCCAGGTAAACTCTTGTCACAACCTGCAATTCCAACCAGTCCGTCGTACTGGTGTGCTCTTACCATTAGTTCAATAGAATCTGCAATAATTTCCCTGCTAACAAGGGATGACTTCATACCTTCATGTCCCATTGCAATGCCATCACTTACTGCAATTGTGGAAAATTCTCTTGGTGTTCCTCCTGCAATTTCTACTCCAGCTTTTGCATGGGTTGCCAGTCTCCCAAGGTGGATATTACATGGGGTTGCTTCATTTCCACTATGGGATACGCCGATGAATGGTTTTCCTAAATCGTTATCGTCTAAACCCATTGCCTTGTACATGGCTCTATGGGGTGCCCTTGAAGGACCCTCAACTACATTTCTGCTTGATATTTCCATTATTGTCCCTATGTTTTATGCCCTATTTTATACATTGTAGATAATCTCATGCATGATATTGTGCAGGTTTGTAAATTTACTATTCAAACGATCAATTATCTAAAACTGTGTTTTACAATTTATGAATAAATTGAACTCAATAGTTGACAAGTATGAATTCTACCGAGTTTTTAATAGTTAGATTGCTAGATTTCTCATATGAATAGGTACGGGCTGTATTTTGTTGTACTATTGACAGTGATTGTAGCATCAACAGTGGTTCCTGCTTATGCCGAAGTAACTTCACTTAAAACTAATACCTCATTTTACAAGGGAGGAAGCACAATCTATTTTTCAGGTACTGTATTAGATACTGACCCACCTAATGTTACCATATTGCTTTTTGATCCAACTAACAAGTTTATTGTACTCTCATCCGGTGTTGCAGACAGCAACCATCAATTTCAGATAATGGTTGATACTTCAACTTCGGACAATCAACAAAAATTCTTACTCAAAGGAGTGTACAATGCAACTGCTTTTATTGCAACCAAGGAAAACGGGAAAACTGTAAATTTCATCTATTCGCCAGATGGCTCACCAGTTGCACCATTTCCACCAACTTCATTGACCAGCTCTACGATTTCTTCCACAGAAATTGATCTTAGCTGGATTGCTCCAACAAACCTTGGGGGAACACAACTTTATGGATACAAAATTGAACGAGATGACGGAAGCGGCTTTAACCAAATTCAAAATACCCAGACTACATCATATCAGGATACTGGACTTACACCAAACAAACTATATTCTTACAGGGTATCTTCAGTAAACCAAGCTGGAACAAGTAATCCTTCCAATGTTGCAACTTCTGTCACTTTGTCTCCTCCTGCCCAGACTACACCACCTCCAAGTTCTACAACTGACCAGTCCTCATCTCCTTCTCTAGATGATTTGCTCAAACAACGACTAGCTGACGCACAAAGAATCCAACAATTACTTCATGGTCAAAATCCTGACTCTCCAGGTACAACTTCTGGGACACAACAAACTGTCAAGCTAACTGAGAGTATGGTACTTGCTGATGGAGCCGCAAATCTTGGAGCACAAAAGTCTGATACTGCATCAGGGAACAATCTGATGTCAGGCGGTTTTGCAAACTTTGATTCTAGTACCATGATATATCCTGCAATCACTCTAGTGGGTGTTGCAATAGTTGTCACAATTTTGTATCTAAAAAAGAAACGAAAACTATTCGGTACTCCTGAAACAAAGAATGAAATCGTGATACCTGTAGAATCTCAACCCGAACAACAAGAAGATGATCACGCAATGATGATTCTCAAAAACAGATTAGCAAAAGGAGAAATCACAATCGACGAATTCAAGGCACTAAGAGACGAACTCTCTGAATTCTAAGTGATTAACTGGAATCCGTCTAGTCTTGCTAGTTGTGCATTAATCTGAGTGTCATTTTCATTGCCATATGATATCAGGATTCTGTCTTGATCCTTGAACACATAGTTCTTCAAGTCTGGTACCTGATGGTGATTGATGTAGAACTTTAGTGTATAGTTGGCATTTGTACAAAATGCGCGACTGTCAGGGAATGTGAAACACTTGTCATCTAATCCAATTCGCAATGAAGTAAAGAGGAATCCCATGGTGACATTTTTGGCCATCATGTGCACTGTCTCACCATTTCCTTTCTGGAATCCAATGTATGGGCTCTTTATCTGATATGCTGTAGATGAATAATCAAATTGTTGACCGTAAATCATTGTTAATAATCCTGCATGAACATGAATTCCTCCAAGAGGACCTGAACCTGGTGGTTCTCCTTTTGGTACTACTTGAGATGATAATTCGTAAAAATTGTAACTTGAAATTCCAAGTACTGCAACAATTCCTGCAAGAATGCTTATGGCTATAGCTTTATTTTTGAATTGAGTCCTTTGTCGTTTTTGGTAAAAAGTCTCTCGTTCCTGCACTCGCTCTTCTCTATCTTTTTTTCCCATTTGACGATCCAAGTCAAAATTTTACCCTAAATAACAGTATCTGAAATAAATGGATGTATTTTGCATACAATTGAAGGTGAGTATAAATAAAATACGTCACTGCAAAAGATATGGACTGTCTTTTTTGTAATATCATAAACAAAAAGCAAGACGCACATGTGATCTTCGAAGACGATTCACATATTGCCATCATGGACAAGTATCCAATACAGATGGGTCACTCGCTAGTAATTCCAAAAGCTCACCATGAAAAAATCATTGATATGACAAATGATGATGTTGGTGCATTATTTTCCAAAGTGCCTGCTGTAGCGCGTGGCATAATTGCTGCAACAGGAGCCGACGGGTTCAACCTTGGTCAAAATAACGGGAGATCCGCAAACCAGATAATTCCTCATGTACATGTGCATATCATTCCTAGGTATCAAAAGGTAGGTAATCCATGGGCCCGAAGAATGATTGCAACAGAAGATGACCTAAAAGAATTGGCAAAAAAGATTAGAAATAATATAAAATCAGGCTAACTCTGTTACGATTGAATCCATGTCTGATTTTGTCAGACCAACGTGTTTCTTGGCATCTCTTCTTGAAACTATTTTTCCATTCTCAAATATGATAATTGTGGGTACTGATTGAATGTTGAATCTGTCCCAGAGTGGATTTTCATCTTCATCAATGATTGATCCCATCTTGTTTGCAGTCTCAATTTTTGCAGACTCGAATGTTGGTTTAAAATTGGAACAGTATGGACACCATGTTGCATAGAATAGGACTATT
>JABDBR010000042.1 GCA_013288545.1 Nitrososphaerota archaeon
GGGATGCTGCTGATGGAAAATATTTTGGCCTAATGAGCGGTAAAAAAGCCCTGACAATTGTCTCATCTGGCGGTCTTTACACAAAGGAACCGATGACAAGCCATGAGCATGCCCTGTCTTTATCCAAAATAGAGTTTCAATTCATGGGATTCTCAGATGTGCGGGGAATACTAAACGAGGGCATGAATGCAGGAGACCAGATCCAGTCTGAAAATCTTCGTAAATCACTTGATGCTGTAACAAAAATAGCAAAAGAATGGTATGCAAACTAGCTCTAGTTAGATGATATACTGAAAAATAAGGCTAGTCTCTTATCCAAACCAAGGAAAGTTTTCCTTGTCTGCTTGCTTTGGAAATTCCTCGATTATTGCCTGTCCCAATTCAGTGTGGTTGTATGTTATGTGCCTCAAAAATTTCTTGGAACCCTCGTCTGTAGGAAAACTTTGATTTAATTCTCTGATTATATCCTTGCACTCTTTGCATGGGTTGAACTCTATGTAGAACTTCAAACTATCTCAAGATATGATGGAACCTACTCTTATTACTTGACTGTGGATTGTAAAACTCGGTCACACCCAAGTTGATCCATTGTAACACCACGACACGATTATTATTTATCCCCCTAAAGCAGAGGATGTGTATGGCATTTCGAGTTCTAGGTATCGGTTCTAGTCTTCGTGATAATGCTTCTAGCACAACTGCCTTGTCTGCCACACTTGATTTTGCAAAAAAATATGGCGCAGAGACGCGGTTGCTTGACCTTCGACAAGTAAAATTACCTTTGTATGATCCAGCTGAAAACAAGTCAAACTCTGACATTACAAAAACACAAGACGATGTACTTTGGGCAGATGCGCTGATTCTTTCCACGCCAGATTACCACGGTTCAATGTCCGGTGCAATGAAAAACTTTCTTGATTATTTTTGGGCAGAGTTTGCAGGAAAAACTTTTGGATACATCTGTGCGTCTCATGAAAAAGGTTTGACAGCAATGGACCAAATGAGAACTGCAATTAGACAATGCTATGGATGGAGCATGCCGTATGGAGTCTCTGTCAGTGACCGCGATGATTTTGCAGACGGAAAGATAAACCAGAAACTAGAATCACGACTAGACATGTTGGCACGAGACCTAGTTGTATATGGAAATCTTTTGCGCCAACAGTTTGTAAAAGACCTAGGTGACTCTGATAATACATTTGCGTCACGATATAGAAAATAATTTTTTGTTAATATTTTTACTTTACAATCAATACGGGACACTTGGAATGCTGAGACACACCACTTGCAACACTTCCAAGAAGCATTTTCTTGAATCCTCCAAATCCACGTGAGCCCATGACTATGAGGTCCACATTGTGAGACTCGGCATAAGAGACCAATGAATCTGTAATTGATCTTACTTCAAGTACATCAATTTTGTATTGTATGGATAGTTCTTTTAATTTGGACTCTAGATTTGTTGTAGATTTTATTGCATCCTCTTTTAACAACCTTGTAGTCTCGATGTATGCTGTTCCAAAATATGGATCTGTTGGAACCTGTATTGTAACACATGTAACAATGCTAAGATTAGAGTTGTATTTTTGTGCAAGATCGGCTGCATATTCAAATGCGTGGGTTGCTGCCTCTGATTTGTCATAAGGCACCATGATGTGCGTTATCATGTGCTTGTTTGGTAAATCTGTAATTTAAACAATTTTTCAAAATATGAAAACTTGGATAATTTCTGATATGATACGGTTTTGCACTTGATCCTTAAGATTTATTAGAATATTACTTGAAGCATCTTTATGTTATTTGGAGTCTTTGCAGTGCACAGTCCTGATCTGTGTCCCATGAACAACAAAAATAGCAAGAAGATATTCTTGGAAATTCAAGGAAAAATAAAAGCGACGCAAAAAAAATTCCACATCATAAAAGTACTAGGCTTTTACATGTCAGTTCTTGAGCATGAGTGGATAATTATCATTGATGCAAAAAACGCACATGATATAGAACAGATGTGTATAGCAGTGGGAATCTCAACTACAAGCACGGTAAAAATTGTTCCACTAAATGACATCCAAAATGTAATGAATAATATGAAATCTAAATAGATTGAAAAAATAAGAACTAGGCCTTGAAATCGCTTACCTTGTAAGCTATCTTTGTTGCAAGGGTGATTGGGCTAATCTTCTTTGTGCTTGTAATGATGATTATCTTTTTGCGATATGGAAAGCTAAACATGATAAAATCATCCTTGTCTGAATGGTGATATCTGATTGGTCCGTAGAGATCATCAAACTTTGCCCCCATTGAAATGTCAAATGTGCATTCCATGTAATGGATGTCATTCCATTTTTCTAAACTTGGTTGCACAACTCCGCGGTGGGTTGCACTGTGGAGCAGATTTCCTTTTTCGTCTAGTACAGCAACAGAGCGTATGTTTCTGTCAATGTCTAGTATGGATTTGCAGAATTGGTCCAGTTTTACAGTCCTTGTTATGACCATGTCAGGATCCCAAGTATTGTTATAATAAAGCTTACCGATCGTTTGCAGGTATATTATTTTTTATAAAACTTTTTTAATGCTCTAGTTATGTTTTGCTGAAGTCTCTTGTCTCCAACATTTGATATTATATTATCATAGTGTAATTGTTTTCTTGGTATGGTATTTGCAATTGCTATTGCTGCAGAATATAGTATCTTGGTATCTATCCTAGATATCCTGTGGTCAAGAATTGCTCTCATAAGATATGGAAAGACCAGGGCATTGTTTACTTTATTGTGAAATTGATAACTTCCGGTGGCAACAATTCTTGCACCAGCTTTTTTTGCAATGACTGGATTAATCTCAGGCTCTGGATTTGTGAGGGCAAAAACTATGGAATCTTTTTTCATGCTTTTTACCATGCTTTCTGTGACTAGATTGCTTATCCCTGAGACGCCTATGAAGACATCAGAATTTCTCATCACGTCCTCAAGCGTACCTTTTTCCTTTTTTTGGTTGGTCTGTCTTGCAATTTCATTTTTGTACGGATTCATGTTTTTTCTTCTTCCGGTATAAATTGCGCCTGTCGAATCAACTACAATGATATTTTTGCATCCTGCAAATCTTAGTAGCTCTGTAATTCCCATTCCTGCAGAGCCTGCCCCTGCTACAATTACTCGAATTGATTGCAACGGTTTTTTAACAAGTTGTAATGCGTTGAGCAGTGCTGCAAGTGCCACTACGGCAGTGCCGTGCCTGTCATCATGAAATACTGGAATTGATAATTTTTTTTGTAATTCTTTTGATATCTCCAAAACTTTTGGCGACTCGATATCTTCTAGATTGATTGCACCAAACACTGGCTCTATTGCAATTATTGTTTCAATTATTTTTTTCTTGTCTGTTGTTCCAAGACATATTGGAAATGCAGTGATTCCAGAATATTGTTTGTATAAAACTGCTTTTCCTTCCATCACTGGCATTGCAGCATATGGACCAATGTTGCCAAGACCTAGAATTCTTGTTCCGTCTGTTACGATTGCTACATTATTTATTTTTGATGTTAAAACAAATTTTTCTTCTGGGTGTTCAAATACTTCTCTTGATACTGCAGCAACACCAGGCGTGTATATTAGCTGAATTTCCTTGATGCTGAGTTGGCGTGATTTTTGCCCCAGAAGTATTTTACCCCTTAGTTTCTTGTGTAGCATGATTGCTTTTTTGGCAATGTCCTTTGATGATGTCATTACTGTTAGTTCCATTACCTTACTATTAAAAATTCAAGAATGATTGTACGGTATTAATAAAAAATGAGAAATTAGAACAAAAATTAACAAGTCTAGAAAAAGGATAAAGACCTTTTGCAGGTCCGATTATTTTATTTCTTCTTTGCTTTTGCTTTTGCTTTTGCTTTTGGTTTTGCTTTGGCTTTTGCCATGAATAATTGCCTCTGCTATCCGTATTAAGCATAATGAAATGAGTGATTGATCGATAAAGAGTCAAATTTTTGACATCAAAAACAAATTTCGAGCATTTTTATTGAGTGTCGTAAGATTTACGATCAGAAGGAGGTGCGACGATGAGTTACAACGATAGAGGAAGCGGAGGTTACGGCGGACGATCAGGCGGAGGTTACGGCGGCGGCGGTCGAAGATTCGGCGGTGGCGGCGGCGGTAGAAGTTTTGATAATAGCCCAAAACCAGTAGAAACCGGAAAGGAATATGACGTTTCCATTACTGAAATCAGTAGAAAAGGCGACGGTATTGCAAGAGTAGAAGGCTTTGTAATATTTGTTAAAGACGGCAAAGCTGGCCAGAATGCAAAGGTAAGAATTACCCAAGTAGGCCAGAGATTTGCTTCTGCTGAACTAGTAGAAGGTTCCCAATAAAATAAGGCATTCAGATAACAATCTGATTCCTATATTTTTCTCAATTTTTATCTAATATCTTCATTATACCATGATTTTGCTGTCTGATGAATCCATTTTCAATCTCTGATTTGTGTTTGTTCATTATATCCTGACTGTTTCTTATATTATATTTTCAATAATTGCCATTTGGTGTACGGGTCTGCAAAAAGTCCAATCTGAACAAAACATACTCCATGAAAAAAATGTTGTAGCTGCACTGCATGCCCTAGATGTATCTATCATAAATCATGATGTAAAGACACACCTGTCACCAATCAAAATGTGCACGGAGATGCTAGAATCTCATATTCCGGGCCCATTAAATGAAAAACAGGAAAAGATGGTAGTAACAATGCGCAGATGTGTCGAGAAGCTGGAGACATTGCTAAATGATATCTCAGATATGTACAAACTTGAATCACATTCAATGCATCTTGAAAAAACAGATCTTGATGTACAAGATCTCATGGATGGATGCACAAACCTCTTACGACCATTTATTTCAGAAAAACAAGTTGAACTACAAATAGAATCAGGCGAACATGGCAAAATCTATGCAGATGGCAGAAGAATAGGCCAGGTTCTTGTAAACTTGGTAAAAAATGCCATTGATTTTGTTCCTGAAAGTGGCGGAAAAATCACAATTACTGTCCAAAAAGGCCAGGATTGTACCATGCTATTCTGTGTTGAGGATAACGGCGAGGGAGTAAAACCAGAAGATCTTGGAAAAATATTCAACAAGTTCTACAAGGGCGAGTCAAAGCAGGCAAGAAAATATGGCGGCTCTGGACTCGGACTAGGTATCTGCAAAGGAATCATCCAAGAGCATGGTGGAAAGATCTGGCTTGAATCCAGGAATCCAAACGGAACACTGTTCAAGTTTACCATTCCGTTGATATCTTCACAATCTATTTGATATTTGAAATTGCGTCTCTAATCTCGTTTGATTTCTCAAAAATGGTTTTTCCTATCTCGTCGACTTCGGGACCGCCAGGCTTTTTTCCTGAATGGACTACAAAATAATATGTCTCAAACTTGCCAATTATGGAGCCATGTGTATACCCATAGACATACTCTGGTTCATTTTTTATCTGAAATGCCTCTTGGAATTGGGGCAGACGAAGGTTTCTGACAAGCCCTGGAATCTTTGATATCTCTTCTTCTATCATGGTGTCAAGAATTTTTTTATCTTTCTTGTCTAGTGCCATATTTGGGAGATATTTTAGCCCCATAAAAGTATGATACTGTCACTTACTCTGTCTTGTCTTTTTTCTCATGCAGAGACATTACTTGTCTTATCTCTTTTGCGCGCACCTCTACCATCTTTCTTATTTCTTTATTTTCTTCCGCGTCTGGTATCTTTCCATGTCTTCCAACTATGAATCCTGCAATGTATCCTTCCATCTGGCCTACCAGGTAACCATAAATAAAATCTGAACCGCTTTTGAATTTCCAAATTTTCTGCAGGCGCGACTCGCCTTTTTTGAGGAGGGTTACATTGGGACACCAATTTTTTATTGCATTTTCTATCTCTTTTCTGATGTGCGGGCCAAGTACCATGAGTATATTTTTCTGATGTAACTCTAAAAGGTTTGTCAAACTAGCATTGTGTTGTGATATAATCAAAAATAACTAAAAAATGATAGGCCTCAATCCATATTGTACAATGATATCGTTGATTCCGTTTATCAGACTTGAAATTCCTGGGCTCTGGTCTTTGTTTTTGGCAAGATCTGTTTTTATCACATTCAGATAGTATAGTCTTTTTTTCATCTCCTTTATTTTTCGTGTCTTTGAAAACTGGGAATTTTTCAAGTCTCGAAGATTTGCAGATATGTCACACAACTTGATAAGTTTTGCATCAAGAGTTGACTCCCTTAGTTGTTTTACGTATTGTTCTTCTTGAACTGATCTTGGAAGACTCTTGTCTTTTGATATTGACAAGACCAAAACTGATACCTTGGAGCCAAATCTCTTGTCCAGTTCATCAAAGCTTGTCTGTGTATCATTTATCATATCATGGAGCCAGGCTGCAGAGAGTACATCTTCATCTGTCACACCGAGATTTTTGAGCCGTGCTACTACTGAGGCCAGGTGTTCCTGCTGTGAAATGTTTTGATCTATTCTAATTGCATTCAAGTGCTTTTCTTTTGAAAAATTTTCTGCAGACTGGACTTTGGACAATGATCAAATCTTTTTTGAAATCAAATTAATCGTTCTGATCTAACAATATGGGGTTAGTTCAAAAAAATTTTTTTAAGCGTTTTTCAGCCTAAAATCTGCGTGCTGGACGATGTTTTGGTAAACATTCTTTGCAATATACTGGTCTACCTTCTGCTGGTTTGAAGGGAACCTGTGTTTCTTTTTTACAGTCTGCGCATGTGGCAGGAAACATTTGTCTGTCTTCTGTTGACATGATCTTCGTTGTTAAATGCTACATAATAACTGTTCACTCCAAATTTTTAGACCTTTATCGCACGTTTGTCGATCTGGCCTATGCCGGCAAGGTAACCATGGCAACTATTTCATGAGGGGATCTTTTTTCACACTTGCACTATCTATTGCCTATTATTCCCGCAAGACCCTTTGTTCTAAAAACAAAGATTACAGAAAACATGCCAATTATCAACATCACAAGAGCTACTGGAAATTCTGGAACTGCATTTGACTGGCTTGCAAGAAACGTACTTGCTGAATCTTCAAACAATTGTGAATTCTTGTCTATTGTAGTAGAATTACTTGTCAAGTCCAACGTATACTGGTTTCCACTGTTCAAAAAATAAATAATATTCTCACTTAGCGATGTGGAATTGTCCGCAGCATATCTTGTGGCAGAACTGATTGAAACTCGTACCCCATCATTGTATCTGTCCACCAGTCCGTTGTATACTATGGTCTGTGAATCATTATTGTTTCCTGCAGTCATCTCTTGAGCTATTGTAGCAAGAACATCATTATCTGAATGGCTGCCTATTGCTACCATGACATTTGGTGCTATGTATCTGTGGTAAATTCCAAATGTGGCAAGCTGGCTTTTGTCATTGTTTGAAAATATGACGACAGCCTGGTTTGATATGTTCGGTGGCAAGTTGTTTAAAACTATCCAGTTAAGGGGAGGCTGGATTGAAAAACTAAAATTGGCATTTTTGTAAGTGTTTGAATCTGAATATCTTTGGGCACCTGAAAATATTGATGAAGTGTGATTTGTAGCATATGCACAATCTGTGGAAAAGATGACAAGTGTTGCTGCCAGCGCAATTATAATTATGGTATAATTCATGGTTTTTCTTGATTATACCGTTATTTATTGTTCCAGTTATATCCTGAGAATTACTTTTGAGAATATTGCTTTACGATGGGCAGACAATTGTCTACTATTCTAAGCACTTCGGAGCGAATGACTTTTTTGTCAATTGATGCCCAGACGGTATTTTTGCCTACTGCAAAAGAAATGGTCTGCACCTTTTCTCTTTCCTCCCACATGAATTGTACATCTCCTAGTTGTTTGTTAAACTGTGATGACATGCGGGTCTTGATTGCAAGGTGTGAGAATTGGTCGGTCGTATTTTTTATGTTAAGTAATGGCTCGTGTCCTGGCCTTCTCTCATATACTATAATCTCTCCCTTGCTGTCTATTACACCTACAAATCTGACATATTGGCTAATTGCCCGTATCTTCTTTACTATCATTTGAGCATCTTTTTTATTCAACACCCACGTTCTGATTTTTTGCTATTTAACTTGTCTGTTGTCATGAATACTTGAATCCTGTAACATGACGCAAAAAAATTAAAACTATTACTGCATGTGGTCTCTTTTCATGCTCTTTACAGCTTCATGTTTTAGTTGCATTGCAAAAAAATTATCTGGCTCGTAATCTAGTACTGTATCAAAATATGCAATGGACTCGTCGTACTTGCCAAGGTGTGAAAGCGCAAGGCCCTTGTTTATGAGTATGTTTACTTCCTTTGGCTGGGTCTCAAGAATTTTGTCAAAGCATTCTATTGCTTCGCGGTATCTTCCAATGCTGTCAAGTGAATATCCTCTAAGTGATAATGCACCTGGGTCATCTGGTGCTAACCTTAGGGCCTGGTCAAAGCATGATAATGCCTCCTCATGTCGATTTGTGTTGGGGTTTGAAAGACACAGTCCCTTGTTGACAAGGGCTCCAAAATTACTTGGATCTATTCTCAGTGATTTGTTATAGTATTCAATTGCGTCATCAAATCTTAGGAGCATTTGTAGCGATATTGCTTTATCGTATAATAATTCGGCATTGTTAGGTTCAATCTCTAGTGCCATGTCTAGCTGTATCATTGCCTCTTCCTGATTTCCGTCCTTTTGAAACTTGAGTGCTTTTTTATGAAGCGACGCCATGGTGTCATTTTTTGTACCAGCGTTAGGCCTATTCAATGGTATACCATTAGGTGATCCTGACTGATAAAGATTCAAACTTATTTCATGAATTGCTACAATTGGAAATAACCTTGACAATTATAATGACCTCTCATGTAACGATATCATCTTGAACTCTAACCGCAAAAAAACAATCAACATATTTGCAATAGCACTTGTATTGTTGGTCGCAGTTCCTGAAATTATAGGTCACACTTTATTTGACAAGGCCCATCCTGCAAACTCGTCTGTTGTTGCAGCGATTACTCTTGCACACAAGTTTGATGTAAACAAGCACCCAACTAGTCCTACCTGCCATCTTACAATTCAAAATGACACATCTGCAGCCCAAGTTGCACGTGCAACTGGTCTGCAGGGACAGTACGGGAATTTCACCTGTACCAGTCCATAACTAATCCGGCGACTTGAACTTATTTTATAATTTTGCACTTGGCAGTGATGTCTTTTGCGGATACATAGTATGTGTAGCATAAAATTGCAATTGATACTAGTCTTAGCGGCGTCTCATAATTTGTAAGAAACGCAGTGGCCGTTCCGCCTATTGTTC
>JABDBR010000043.1 GCA_013288545.1 Nitrososphaerota archaeon
TACTGCAAACTTTAAAGAAATTGACGTATTGTTTGTTGCAACAATTGCACCATATTTTCTTGTCACACATGACCGAGTAAAAGAGGCAATGGAATCAAGAAAAGATAGTATGCTGATAATGGATCTCTCAAATCCTAGAACTGTAGATGACAAAGTATCTACAATAGATAAAGTCAAGGTGATGAACTTGGACCAAATTGCAGAGATGGTAGAAAAGAACATGAAAAACAGAATGGGTGTAGTATCATCAGCAGAGCATATAATTAATGAAGACACTGGAATAATGCGAAGATTTGCGGCGATATTAAGACATAGAGAGGTAGGCTTTACTGCAAACGGCATGATAGTGTGGCAGGTCCCAGACGAAAGAATTGAGGAAGTTGGTGCCAAACTTGGTGCATTCCCGCAGATAAGCCACTGCTATCAGAGACCTGTATACCAGGACTGGCCATACAGTGTATTTTCAATGGTACACTGCAAGTCAATTGCAGAAGCAGAAGACATGGCAAAAGAGATTCAAAAACAGGTAAATGTTGATGAATATAGGATTTTATTTAGTTCAAGAGAATTCAAGAAAACTCGAGTAGAATATTTTGTAGAGCACGAGTTTAACATTGAAGATCCAATCACTGTATGATATAATTTCTAGGAGAGCTCTACTAGTGTTTCAGTAGTGGGTGTCAGTGTAACCTTGATTGCATTTACCTTGCTTTGGTACATGAAGAACTTTTTTCCAGACGAGTTTGTATCCCCTGAAACACGCACAAGACCAGAGTTGTGGAGCCTTTTGACCCATCTATACACCTGAGTCAGCGGAATTTCAGATATGATACTAATATCCCATGCAGATTTTGGTGTACCAATTGTAGACCGAAGTATTTGTAATGCTTGGTCATTTGATATTATTTTTAAAATATTGTCTGCATCTTTTCCCTCTAGTGTTCTGCCTTGTTGCAATACTTGCATGGGTAATCATATGGTACCACGAGATATAACAAGAGTGATTAGAGTGAAGTCATTTGCAAGCGTTTGCAATTATTTGCAATTATTCATTCGGTAAACTTGAATGACATCATGCCAGAGTTGTACTCAAAATCAACTTTTTTCTCCAAGACTTCTCTGAAAATAAGTCCAAGAACAGTAGTGTGGTACAGCGACCAGTTGTCGCCAAGGTCGTGCTTGATGATAAACGTATGAACATTATTTTTTATATTATGATTTATCTCAATTGAGGACGCACGCATTCGTGCCTCAAACCAAGAGATAAACGAATCCAGATTAAAATCACCCTGCATGAATAATGCAGTATCTCTTACCACGTTTTTTCCGATACGGTTTGCCATGTCAATGATATGATCTTGGGTCAGGTTTCCAAAAAGTTCTACAATGATTGGTTTTGCAATTGGAATCATTCCCACTTTAGCTTCAAACATGTCCCACTCGACATATCTTTTGAATATGTGATTGATAAATGTATTAAGACTGGTCTCCCTGTGTTCAGATTCAGAGCGAAGTTTGTTCAAGACATCTTCATCTATTCGAAATGTCATGGTTGATGTCTTTTTTTGAGTAGGACCCATTCGTTTTTGTTAATTGCTCTTTGAATATAATTTGTTTTATTTTGTATTATCTTTAGGCAGTCTGTACTGATGCCTTCAAGTCATATGATGGCCATTGGTTGAATAGTCCAATTATTTCATTCTTGTCAGCGTCACTTAGGTATTTTCCATCAGACATTGCAGAAAACATCTCAATCTCTTCTTCACTTATTACGGTTGGCAGAACAGATGAGACAGACTTTTGTGATAAAATAAACTTGATTGCAAGTTCTGTGATGTTGAGTCCATTTCTCTTTGCAATAGGCATCAATTGGTCCACCTTCTTTAGTGCCTCTTGTACCCAGTTGCCGCTTCGCACAGAGCGATGATCCTTTTCGCTAATCTTTGTGTCTGCAGTAACTTTGCCTGTCAATATACCAGAAGCATCAGGCACACGAACAAGAATTCCGACATTATTTCTTTCTGCCTCCTCAAGCAATACATTTCCAGGATTTTGCTCCAAAATGTTATAGACAGTCTGCACTGCAGCAGTGTTTGTTATCTTCATAGATTCGATTCCCTCCTGTGTCCACCCGATTGCAGGACCAAGTGCAATTTGGTAACTTTTGATTATTCCTTCCTTTGTTTTTTTATCCAGAAAATCAAAAATTTTCTTGTCCCGTATAGTTCCAATCTTTGGATTGTGCAATCCATAGACATCAACATAATCTGTTTGTAATCGCTCTAGGCTTTTCTTCAATGCAAAGTCAGTAAATTCAGTTGTAAATTTTTGTGGAAGTTCCTTGTGACCAACCTGCTCCTGCTCATTTGAATAAATATCATATCCATATTTTGTTGACAAAACAACTTGGTTTCGCATTCCGGAGAAGACTTCGCCGACTAGTTTTTCACTTTTTCCCCTTCCGTAAATGTCTCCAGTCTCAAAATAATTAATCCCTAGATCAAATGCGCGCTTTAGCATCCTCTTTGCTTCATCATCTTCAATCTTTTTGCCCCACCAGTCAAGTCCAAGTGTCCATGTACCAAATCCAACTTCAGATACATCAATTCCGCTCTTTCCTAGTTTTCTATATTTCAATTTACTATTCCCCTAAACTCTGATAATCTTTCTTGGAGATCTTTATCATTTAAAACATCTGATCCATTTTCTGCGTTTACATTTAATTCTATCCAAGATTTGCAACCGTGATATTCTGGAAGAACTGGAATCTCCACTGGCGGAATCTTGTACACCTTGAGAAATATTACAGTCATTGGTTTTTGCGGCATCCAGTTCATCCTCTCTACTATATACGATTCACTCCAGATGTGAAAGTCTGACAGTTTTTCAATTTTTTCCATAGATGAAATATCATGCTCTGCTAATACTTCAGCATAAGATGTAATCCTGTTAAAGCCATCACGTGGTTTTTGCTCTCTGACATCTGCAAGATATCTGTAAAATTGTGATTTCAAAGAAGAGTTGTCTTGGTGTTCATACGTGGGAAAGAGGACAAATTTCTTGTCCTCGACCTGAAACCCTGATGCAGTCTCTAGAATGCCTCCCTTTCGAAGCAAGACTGTTTGGTCTCCATTTTCAAGTGCAGTGATTACGGTTGCCCACTCTTTTAGTGCCTTCATTATCCTAGGCTCCTTATCAAAGGAACAATATCTTTTTTGACACAGACAATCATTGGTGTGTCAACTGCAATGTATCCACTGACTCGGGTCTCTCGCAAGTCCATTATCAGATCCTGAAACTTGTGCAAGGTATCTGTTTCAAATGCAAGCATAAAATCTTCATCATGAATTCCAAATGAATAGGTTGTATTTATCTGGACTTCGGGATACTTGTGTCCAACCTGGATGTGTTCAGACATCATCTCTTTTCTTTTTTCAAGCGGCAGCAGATACCACTCTCGTGTTTTTATGAAAGGATATACGATGACATATTTTTTCTGCTCTTCTCCCCCAATCCAGCCCTTTGGGGCCTGGGTATTTGCATACATGGAAGGCCTTGTGCTGGACAGGTAAACATGTGAAGGAATAATGTATTTTCCAAAGACTGTAAGGTACAGTTTTGATGCGACATCTTGGATCTTTTCAACTGAATCAGATACAAACCAGATTAAAAATTCTGCATCGTCTCGAAGCCCCAGAGTGGAATATGTCCTGTACTTTATCTGGGAATTTCTAAGGATAATTTCAACTTCTTTTGCAGACTCTTCTTTTGCCATGTCTGCCATCCATCTCCATTTTGGGTCTACCTTAAAAAATGAAAAATTGAAAAACTGTCTTGGTTGCTCACTCATGTAGATTGGAATTATTGTTACCTTATTTAAAATCTGATCAAGTCAATCATGTTTGGAAAAACTAGATCTAAGTTACTATATTGAATAATCATGTGATATCTTAAATTAGAGAATAAGACAGAGGAAAACATGAGCAGAAACACCAAGTTGGCAATAGGGATTGGCTCTATTTTTACTGCATTTACAATCGTAATGATTGTTCTTGTTTTACAGTCATACTAGATAAAATCTGGAAATTAAATTCAAAAGCAGATCGGATCCATTAAATGATACACTGGTTGCTTTAAAATCATGGTAATAATCAGACACCAGCCAATAACTGAGATAATAATTCATGAGCTAGTCAAAGTCAATAGCATTGAAGATTTTCTGAGCATCAAGACAAATAACGTTCCGTTAGGTAGCTCTGCGCCACCTGCACGTTGGGCAGATGGAATACTATACGAACCGCAAGGCTTTCCTCCAACACCTGAAATAATCAAGGACCAGATTGAAGGCAAGATACACTTTGCTGCAATTGAATACACCGAGATGCCACAATACAAGCAGTACCTGAAGAACAGCAACAACAATGTTCTCTTGCCAATAATTGACATGTCACACAATGAGGCAACAAAACAGGTTGCACAGTGGCTAAAAGGTCAGATAATTTCCAAGTAGAAACTTTCTACATCCCTAATTTTGCTTGTATCTCTTCCAGTTTATCCTCTAATGATTGTAGTCTGTCTTCGATGGAACCATTAACACCATTTGGATTTTCTCTTACTAGTCTTTGGAATTCTTCTTCAATGATTTGTTTTACTTTATTTTCGTCTAACATTCCATTTAGGTGTACATCCTTGTTTTTATGGATTATTCATGGACAGGAAGTAGATTTTCCAAAAGTGTTAATATCTAATTGCAAGTATAATCAGGTATTGCTAAACTGTTCATGTACTGACTGTAAATGCACCGAAGAGTCCATGTGCGAAATTTGCCCTACAGGAACCTGTTGTTGTGCCTCAACTCCGCAAATAAAAAAATCTACAGCTTTCTTTAATCAAGTCAAAAAATCATATCCTTCTGCTGTTGGGATTATAGTCCTGTGTATTTTATCATCTCAGGTAGGACAGGGAATTTCATTTATTCTATTTGGTTATCACGACATATTTGGTATAGTAATGTCGTATGCACTTGGGTATGGCCTTGCAAGTCTGACCACGTTTTGCACTATACTTGGAAGATATAATTCAAAACAAGGATTGGGTGCATGCTGTTCTGCCCTAGAACATGGAAGCAATATCAGTTTTATTTCAAATCTCAAGAATACATTTCGATACTGCGGCATTGGGATGAAGATAATTCCGCACTTGTACGAGTTGCCAAATCTAAAACATGTCATCAAGACTAGCCTTTACATTTTAGTTACTGCCGAAAGTGCATGCATCCTTACAGCAGAAACAGTAAATCTTGCATTTTTTAGGCAAGCAATGTGGTTATCAATGCCATTAGGTTTGTTTGCAGCAGCCTTTGTAGTCACGGTAATTGAAAGTTACAAGATGACCAGGTCAAAATAATTGAGGGTTTGATCAAATTGGCTTCAAGAGTATGATTATAGAATAATACTGTACTTGAAAAATAATGGAATTAAGAAAAATCATTCTTACATCCATCATATTTCTGTCACTAGGTATACCAATTGCATATGCAACATCTTATGCAACTTTACATTTAGATACTGTAAGTGGAGGGCTTAGAGAATGCTCGACAGTCACATTCTCAGGTCAATTGACTAGTTCCAATGGCACTGCAATTCCTCACCGTACTATATTCATAGAAGACGATACTAGCTACCTCATACGCCCTAACATAATTATTGCAATTACCACAACTGACTCTGATGGCAAGTTTTCAGTTCCATGGAAAGCAGTTCCTAAAGATAACGGGAATCCATTTCATTTCTATGCCAAATATTTAGGAGGTAAATCTTTTGGCTATGCTAAAAGTGAAAACTATGAATCATTTGTTAAACATACCAATCAATCCTCAACTGATGTGGTACCTTCAAAGACAATTCCAGTCTGGTTTAAAAATGCCTCAAAGATGTGGCATGATGGACAGATTAGGGACATAGACTATTCATGGAGTATCAAGAATTTGGTAGAACATGGAATTATAAAATCAGATACCGTGGCGGACACCGAACTGAAACTCCCAGCATGGATGAAAAATAATGCCAACTGGTTTGCAGAGGATGAGATCTCAAAAGAAGAATATGCCAACAATTTGCAATATCTCTTGAACAATAACATAATCTAGGGATGAATCTTGGCACAGACAAGTTATCAGATGTTGACATCTAACCAGAAGTATCATCAAAACACTTATTATTTGAGAATGGAAAATTTTCTCAAATGCCAAGCATAGACCAACTGAACAGACCACAAAACAAGCTAGAGCCAATAGAAGGCGTAATCGAGAGCATCAGCGAACCAAGAACTGTCAACCTCAAAACTGGAGGACAAGCTCAGGTTGCAGATGCACAGCTAAAAGATGAAACCGGACAGATCAAGCTTAGCCTATGGGATGCTCAGATAAAGATGGTAAAACAAGGTTCCAAAGTAAGAATCGAGAATGGATATATTTCCACATTTAGAGGCGAAAACGCACTCAATGTAGGAAAGTTTGGAAAACTAGTAGTAATAGAATTCTAGATATATCGGCTGGACTGATTCTTCCCTTTTCTCCAATCAACTACGGAAAGTATTGCACCAGATATTATTACAACAATCCCAATAATTAGCAGAAATCCGGCCTTGGCCAATGGAAGTATGTTTTTGACAAATGGTGAGTTGGGGTCAGTTAGTGCCTTGGACTTTTCAGGATTTTCCGTAAACAGCATCACTACTGTAATTGGCGCCTTGCCGTTGTTTGCTACATTAAAGGTGTAGGAATCTGCTTTTGGTACATCAAATGATTTTATAAAAAACGGGTCATTTTCTGTAAACGAGCCAAACTTGTCTCCAAAGATATTAGATATTGAGATTGCCACAGAATCATCGGGGGTATAATCCACAATGTGAACTCCCCACATCAGTGGCACTTGAGCAGTACTTACAGTATGCGAAAAAGTATACACATTTCCTGCATCAATTGTCACTTTATCAGATACAGTATCAAACAGACTTTCAGGTGACGGAAAAAAATCGCCTCCACTGCCAGATGGCATTTTTGGAAGTACGGAATATGCAATTGATGCAGCCATTACAATCATTACTGCTCCAGCAATTGCAACTATTGGTCCGCGTTTTTTCATTCTAACTTATGTATCCCAATTTTTTGTCATGCTGTGGCATTGGCAACGAGTCCACTCCAGCCCTTTGTCCCATTTGGTCTTCGATTGTTTTTACGAGATGTTCTGTATCTTGTGCTTTTTTTATTATTGCAGCAAGATCAAGCTTGATGTCCAACATCTTTACCAGTGTTTCCAGTACAACTTTTGATGCCTTGGCATCAACTACATATCCAGATGTTTCTCCAAGAAGACAAATTCCTGTTATCCCTTTTCTTTTTCCCACACCAATGATAAGGCCGTTCATTCCAGTTATGCTTCCGCTACTCATAGTCAATATTCCGTAATTTTGAAAATCTTTTACAATTTGTGGAACAGTGCTTGTTCCATAAACTTTGGGAGATTTTGAAAAAGCTCCTGTGATGTATGCAGCAAGAGTATAGATTGTTTTTACTCCAAGTTTATCACAAATTTTTGCTATCTCTTCTGCCATCTCATACTCGCTTTCAGGAGTCACTGGTTGTGCATCTCCGCTTAACAGTACCAGATCGTTTGTGGTACCCTTTGAATAGTAAAATGTATTTTTCATCAAGTCCGTTGTTCCATCAGGTTGAATCAATACCTGTGGAGGAAATGATGATGAGAACATGTTTGCAAAAGGAATTGCGTGTAGTTCTTCAATCATGTGATCAATTGCAAGTTTTCCAACATAACCGCTTCCGGGAAATCCGCAGATAAGAGATGGATTTTTTAGATTTGGCATTTCAGTTATTTCTACAACAATACGTTGAGGAATAGACAATACCGTTACAAAAAAATTAATTCAATATTAATGATGCTTATCAATTATACCAAGTACAAGTTTTGTTTTGAGGTATTATTTGCAAAGGTTGAATCCTTGAATAATTTTCAAATTTTGTTGCTTGTGCTAGTTCGTGGTTTCCATGTGAAACTAGTTTCATCCATTCCAAGCATAACTGAATAGAAACTATGTTTAATTTGACAAGTTGTGCAGATTTGTGTCTAGTGAAACATAACGCAGTATTTTGCAGCTATTGGTGTCTATCAATACTTCTAGC
This sequence comes from Nitrososphaerota archaeon, assembly GCA_013288545.1. GTDB lineage: Archaea > Thermoproteota > Nitrososphaeria > Nitrososphaerales > Nitrosopumilaceae > Nitrosotalea. The sequence goes on from JABDBR010000043.1 coordinate 8,201, forward strand.
TGAAAAGGCCAAGTATGTTTTAATTGTGTACAGACTCACATGCCTGAGCCAATCTTGCTCTGCCTAAATCCAGATGAGGATCCGAGGATTCGTTGACAATCATCATTAATGGATAAAAGAGCATGCCAATAGGCAAAAATCTTGTCATACTAATGTAGTACAGACAATTGCATTTTAAGCACTAGCTTGCAAAATATACATGCCGGGACTTGACAGTCTCATTGGAAAATCTCTGACAAAGATTGTAAAAGACAGCCTAGGCCAGGAAACAACATGCAAGATAGAACAAAGACTCTATGAGAAACATGGAATGAGTCTAACCAAGGCAGTAGATGAGTTTCCCA
>JABDBR010000044.1 GCA_013288545.1 Nitrososphaerota archaeon
ATTAGATACGAGTGCAAATGATGATTAACAAATCTAGAATAAAAAATGGACAAATTAAAACTGGTACAAAATTCTTAGCGTTACTTGCAATCTTTTTTCTGTTGTCTAGTTGTGCGTCTTACTTGTCTGTATCTAGTGCAAATGCGCAGACTCAAACATCTGCTGCACCAACAGTTGCACAAAACATGTGCAAATGTGTAATCTTTAGAATGGATGATGCAAACAGCGATTTTCTTACAAATGTGCAGATACATGTAATGAATGAATTTATCTCAAAAAATCAAAGTCTGTCTCTAGGACTTATTATGCATAGAATAAACTCTGTATCCACAGTTACTGAAAAAATCAAAGAAGGACAGCAAAAAGGTTTGTTTGAATTGGATCTTCATGGTTGGGACCATGTTGATTATGCACAACTAAGCAGTGAAGACCAACTTGGAACGCTGCAGCAGGCTAATGATAAAATGGATGCCATATTTGGCCAGCATTCGCAGGTCTTCATACCTCCATATAACAAATTTGATGGTGATACCATTGGAGTTTTAAAAGCTGTTGGAGTTAGAATATTCAGCGCGGACACATCTAGTGACAAGACTCCATATTTTATAGCAAATGGAAAAAACATGAGCAAGTCTAATCTTGTACTGTACCATCTTCCAGCCATGTCTACTTTTAAAAGCGATAATGGAAATGGTACGTGGATAAAAGTTCCGATAAAGACAATCTTGACTCAAATAGATAGCAGCATAAACCGGTATGGCTATGCAGTAGTTTTGCTACATCCTCAGAATTTTGCAGAAGTAAAAAATAACATATTTGTTGATATTGTATCTGAAAATGATATTAATGATCTATCTTCCATGATAGATTCAATAAAATCAAAAAATCAACAGATTAAAACATTCACAGGTGTAGTGGGGTTGAATACAATACCTGTCTCCTCTCCCATTCCACGAGCTCCTGAATTTAATGGAGTAGAAATTATTGTCTTGGTCGTATCAATATTGTTAGTGATTGGGTTTTCTTCTGTGAGAAAAAATAGTCTTGTCAAGCATAAACTCTGATATCTAGAGTTCATTGGATCAAGTGGTCAAACTGTCTTCAATATTTTCACGCATAACATTATCAAGTGACAAATACAACTTGATGTAAAATCACGAAATGCAAATTAGGAAATTGGGGGGATGATCTCCCTTATGCTCAATTTCTTAAAGTCAAATTCTGCATTATCTGCTCTGAATTGCTGTTCTGTACCTCCCCATGATATTATGTCGTTGCTATTCATTGCAAGTCCAGTTGTGGGATTCTTACATCCTTGTTCTGCAGGATTCCCAGGGACTGGCCAACCGGGATCTATTTGTTCGAATATCTTGTGCCAGTTGTTGTTATCTTGCTCATCTGTCCATATCTCAAATTTTACTGCAGTATTATTTTTGATATTGTATGTCATTGTCTTCATTCCAATCCAACGATCGATTAATGGAGTTGTAACTCCCGTACTGGCAAATGTTTCTGAATAACTTGAAATGTCTCCCGCATGGTAAAGTGATTTTTGAACTTCTGCATTTCCATCAAAGGTTATGCTTGGATAGTATGAATATCCATGGCAAACTGTGGTATGTGGAGTACCACTTCTTGTCACATGGGTAAACTCTTGAGGATAATGAGTACTGTTCTGCAATTTGTAATATCCCGTCATTTCAGTATTTAACCAAAGTGTGTTTGGCGGTGAATTTACTACGAGTCTAGTTCCTTCATTTTCTGGTACATCGATTCTTTTTGCATGCCATGAATCATCTGTGGGATTTTTATAAAGTTGCATGCATATTGCTGGATTATTACAAGTTGCGTTAGGATCAGGACTTGTGTAAAATAATGTGTCATTTAATATGTTATTTGCATTCATGTACCACTGGGCTCCATCTTTTTTTGTTGGATAGATCTCTTTGACACCAAAAATGTCGTCTGATTCATTTACTGGTGGTATGAAGATCACGGCCGAATCGTTGTTGTAAATAATATTGGTCTTGAATCCTTCTTGACTGGTATAGCTGTTTGATTTTGTATCCATGTGGTATTTGTAATAAATATCTGGTTGCATGTCCGAAATTTGCACAGTATCACTCTTGTATAGTGTCCCGTTAGAAAAGAAAGTCTGAAAATATACCACGGGAGAACTCTCAGTGGTGTTAATTTGGATATCAATGTCATGAGAATCAACCACGGTTCCATTACTGTATGTGGCGTTGTGATAGTTTTGTTCCAAAAACCCAGCAATTGTTGATGTGGTATTTTTTGCCCATCCAAGATCAAGTAACCTGCTGACTGTTTCAGATTTTACACATGCTGGCGAGTTGTCTTTAGCTTTGATGATTAAATGAAGATCTCCCTGGCAGACAATGATATCTGCAGAAACTCCTGCACTGTATTGATCTAATGGGCTCTTGGTTGTCAGCCATTTGGGAATTATATGACGTAACTCTTGGTAACTAGTCTCATTTTGTGCAAAGGCATTGACCATCACTGTTATTGATGTTATGAGAATGAAAATTATTGAAAGATACAAAGTTCTCAAATAATGATTTGTTTCTCGTTCTATAGTTTAAAAAACTGACGGAACTTTGCATCTATGATAAAATCAGATTATAGATCGTCTGAGGTAACACAATTAACAACTTTGACGCTATTTGACTCACCTAGCCTCCAAATGCCTATCAGTCATATGTCAAAAGTGAAAACAATCATGGATTTAAAAGAAATAGCTTATGGCGAAATAAAATGTCAGACCGTATTATTGCAAACTAGGGAAAACGCGGTCTAGTGATATGAATAAGTATAATCTGGCCACATTTTGTGTTTTCACTGTACTTTTAGTATTTACTGTCATGCAGCCGGCTTTGGCAGTCTCGCCTAAGGTATCAAATCAGACATTGCCTACCTCAAACCAAACACTCCACAAACCAGTGCCAAAAGTTGTACCGACAAAAATTGTGTCGACAAAAGTTGTACCACAAAAAGGCTCATGCCCATGTATCGCGTTTAGGCTAGACGGTGTACAAGGATCCTACCTGTCTGACGTTCAAATGAAAGTAATGGATGTATTCCAAAAGAAAAATGCCAGTCTGAGTATAGGTGTTATAGGACTCAATCTCACTTTGGATAAAAAACTAGTCCCATATCTAAAAAATAATCTAAAACCTGGACATGCACCTGTGGATGTGACAAATCTTGGTTGGAAACACGAGAACTTTGCATCACTTGGATTGTCTCAACAGATAGTGTCGATGAATAGAACTAACCAAGAATTGGTTAAAACATTTGGTAAAAAACCAACTGTGTTTGCAGCTCCTTTTGATGTGTATAACAATGATACCCTAAAGGCAATAAAACAACTGAAAATGAATACAATAAGTTCGGGTATCTGGGCAGAGGACAAATTCATCACAACTAAAGGAAAAATAGTGCCAAACAAGGATTCTCTGGGGTTGTATCATGTACCATACATGACTAATTTTCAAATTGACAATGGAAACGAATCATATTGGACAGGTATTACAAAAGACAAAGTAATTGTCAACATAGACTCTCACATATCTAAATATGGTTACGATGTACTTCTCTTACATCCTCAGAATTTTGCAGTATTTGCAAATGGCAAATATATCAACACTGTAAATAAAACATATCTTGATGAGATTGCTAGCATAATCGACTATGCAAAATCAAAACACATGCAGATAGTAACACTTTCTGATATTGCAGGACTTGATCATACTAATACCAAAACAGTTGCTACCACATCAAAGGTAGTACCTGTTTCAAAATCTACCACTACATCCACTAGTCCTACACCTGTTTCAAAATCCGTCACTGCATCTACTAACCCTACCACAACACCTGTTTCAAAATCTACCACCATATTCACTCCAAAACCTGTAACAGCACCTGTTTCAACACCACTTCCCGAAGTCAACATTTCTAAATTCCTTGAAGCAACACAGCCATCAAAAGTTGTGGCATTTGTTGAACAAAATGGCTCGCTTACAATGAACCTAAAATACATTGCAGGTGATCGTGTTAGCGCAAGTACAATATCTTTGAAAATTTACCGAGACTTTGATCGTACACCATACATGCAATTTCAATACCTATCTGGAAATCCTTACACTGTAATGTCGCTTCCAATGTTTCATCAATATAAAATAGAGACATATGTTGGGGGTATGCTCTCAAGTACTAATCTAGTCATACTTGATAAACCACAACAAGATCTTGATGTCAACATACCCAATGGTGGTTCTATACTAGTTTCTGTCTATTACAGTGATGGCCAAACTCCAATCACTAATGCTAGCGTATCCATTAGGTCTCAGGATAATAAAACGCGAGATGTTGGATTAACGGATCCAGATGGATTGGCATCAAAGTTTTATCTTCCTTCTACAACTACCTATGGAAATTATTATGTTGTTGATGCTCAAATAAATAATCATTTGAAATTTTCTTCTACGCCTATAACACTTCAGCCAGACAATGGAAATGAAATAAAGTTGATTGCTCCTTGGCCTTCTGTCATACAAAATCTTGTCACAGTCAAAGTGTACAACCAAACTAAACTCTTGTCTTCATATGGAAAGCCTTACGCAGTTGACATGTTTGATGACAAGGGAAACAAATTGGCAGAATCTCCAATAAACATACACGGTGAAGGATATTTCTGGTCTGTGAAGACAGGTGACTATGTCTTCAAAGTTGTAAACACCACTAGTGACAGAGTACTGGGTAACCTAATTGCTACACTGGATGGTACAAAAAACAATTTTGATGTAGTACTGCAAGAAAATTCTTTTGCAAAAGCAATCCTCGATTAGATTTCATAATTGATTGTATCTGTCAGCAATTGTTTAACAACTATGACTTGCGTATAATTTCATGAAGCCTTTTCAAAAGATCATGATTATTGACCTAACCGCACTGGTTGGAATCTTTTTTCTAATATGGGCACTGACTACAGGGGCTAACTTTCTAATTCCAAATGTGCAGGCTGATTATATCAAATCACTGCCATTGGCATTGATGTACACTGTACTGGTTGGTATCTTGATTGTTCTAGGAACTGTGATTTTATTTTTGCCAAAAAGAAAAAGACCATGAAAACTTAGGCCATCTTTTGTACTCTGCCTATCTTGCCACTCTGTAATTCTACCTTTATCCCATGTGGATGAAAACTGCTTGAGGTAAGAATTCGCTTTACAATTCCATCTGTTAGTTTGCCAGTGCCTTGGTCTTGCTTTTGCACTATGGATACACTAGATCCTATTTTGATTTTATCTCGTGAAGGCACTGGGTCCAATTATTACGTTAGATGTATTCTATTATTTAGTTGGTGTGTCTAAACCGTCATTCATCATCTTCATCGTCCTCATACTCATAATCTGAAGAATACAGCACAAACAACTTTCTATACAAACTTGAATTTTTTTCGTATAATACAAAAGTCATACTATGCTGCTAGACATGTTTTTTGACATTTGGGTACTATGTGACATGTTCCTGTTAAATCATACCTAGATTCTCATGCGAAGCATCATTTTAGGGTGTATTATAAAATAGAAAAAGAGAGTTTTGGGGATTTGTAATACAAAGGCAAGATTGTGAGATCTAAAACTCTATCTTGTCTTTTTCATTGAGAAGAAATTTCTTTGATTTTCTTACTCCCTTAAGATCAAACCAGCTTATCTTGAGCGTAACCTTCTTGCCCTTGATCTCGTCAATTGTTATCTTGTCAGCCGTCTTTACAAGTTCACCTAGTGTTTGATTTGACATTTTTTTAATCAGTTTTATTTTTCAATTTGATTCTTGGGACCGAATTTTGTACACATGTTGTTAAAAATATTCCACGCTCTGATTTTGATCAAACTCCATAATCTCTGATCGATAAGCTCTTTTTATGATAAATCAGCTACCTTGTTGAGTATGTGTAATATGCAAAAATTATGATAAACGATATAATGCTTCAAGCACCACAATTACGCAAAAATACAGAGACCACGTGCGTCATGATAAATTGTGAGTCAGGCTCTGAAGGAAGGATAATTGAAAAGATACAGGAAATCGCGGCTGTAAAAGAATGCGTCAGAACAACAGGGCCTTATGACATATTGGCCATAATCGAGTCAAATACTGTAGAATTATTAAAGGAAATAATAGAAAATAACATTCGCAAGATACCTCATGTCAATGCTACCACCACGCTTGTAATAGCATCCAGATCCTAGGCACACATTCTCTTGTTGTATAATAACACAAAACTACTTGTTACAGTATATTGTATTTTATATCATGAAGGCCATGAGCTACAAGAAATTCCGAGAGTCTCATGCAACACATTATGATACCATAGAAGGAAAGATGGAAAGGGCTGAAATCATAAAAAAACTAGAATTATTTTTGATGCAAAAACTAGGCGAGGGCCAGGATTTCTTTGACCAGTACAAAGTAAGAGAAATCTAGTTCTTATCTTCCCATGCTGTGTGTTAGCTTGTCATGAATCTGTGCTAGGATCATCTCTGCTTTTTCCTTGTTCTCAAACGTCTCTGCTTTTTCATCCATGATTGCATCAATTTCATAGCTCTTGTCCACTAGAACATTTGCTACGTGATCATCAAGGGTACCATTACCCATCAAGTAATATGCAAAGACTGTATTTTTCTGTCCTATCCTGTGCAGTCTGTCTTCGGCTTGTCTGTGTATGGCAGGACTCCAGTCAAGCTCTGCAAATATGACATATCTTGCCCTACTCAAGTTTATGCCGACGTTTCCAGCTCGAAGACCTGCAATTATTAATTTAGTTTCACCGTTTTGGAATCTGTCTATACCTTCTTGTCTTTCCTTGTCACTCTGACCTCCAATTATGGATGCAGGTGTATACTCTGATAGGCTTCGGTGAAGCAATTCGTGGATTGCCTTGTGGTGGCAAAACACTACAACACT
>JABDBR010000045.1:0-3433 GCA_013288545.1 Nitrososphaerota archaeon
GACTCTGGCATTTTTGGCAGGAAAAGATGGAGAATCTTGTGATACATCTGCAGAGATATACTGAAAGTTGTTTTCAAGAAATGCTATCATGGTATCTGAATTAACAGTATCAAATGGTGGAATAAACATGGAGGGAGTCATCCCAAACAGCGTAGATATTTTGTCATTGGTACTTTTCATGAACGTGTTTTGTTGGTCCCTGCTAAACTGGGTAAAATCTTCATGATTCCAACCGTGATTTGCAATATCCAATTTTGGAGTTTTCCCTAGTTTTGATTTTATGTCATAAGTTATTTTCGAGTCCTGGCCTATGTGGTTTCCAATTATCCCTATGGTCAAGCTGGCATTTTTTTGATGGAATGTATCAATTAGTTTTGTTTGAACACTATCCAACCAATAGTCCTGAATATCATCTAGCCTAAACGCCACACATTGGCAAGATGTCGGAGAATACGCCAGAATGGGATATGTCGGTATGAAGATCATAGACAAGACAAAAAACATTATAGCTAGTTTTAGAAATGTCATTTTATTGTATCAACATCCTTTCTTTCAAATTTCATTTGATCCAAAGTTTTCATTTTGGCGTCTCCTTTTGTGCCAATATTTCATTAATGTGCAAAGTAACTGGTCCAGTGGAGTCATCATTAATTCTTAATTGAATTCGGTTTATTGTAGACAGGTCAGGAGAGCCCGTAGCAACAGATGTTTTTGGATCAACAGAAACTTTTACCCATTCTCCAGATTTGATTTGTGGAGACATTGAAATCTTGTAGGTATACCAAGATGACTTGAAACTATCACTTGAAAGATAAACCCAGAATTCTTTTACTTTTTTTGGATTGTCAATTTTTATCCAAGCACTGATACCATAATTATTCAAATCAAAAGCATGTGAAAATATATTGCTGTGAGTAACTGTTGGAGAGCCATTTCCAGCAGTAACAAGCATCATACTTTGTGTACCATTTATGAAATCTACTTTATCATATGACTGGTTTCCACCAGATGACTGTTTAATCCAGCCAGTCTTAGATTGGAAATTTGAAATTATCAGAGTGTGTGGCGATATAAGGGATACATGTGTTGATTTGGTTCCAGAATGAGTTTTTACTGTCTTTGACATGTCCACCCCAGTCAAGTTTGCATGAGACAAATTAGTTCCATCAAGGATGGCGCCAGTCATAATATCACCAGACAGAATTGCGCCAGATAGATTAGCGCCAGATAGATTAGATCTAGTCAAATTAGAATTCTCAAGTGTTGCATTGCGCAAATCACTGTGGGATAAATCAGCGTCAACAAGATTTGCCCTAACTAGTTTGGCTTTCCACAATATGGCCTTTGTTAGATCAGACCCTTGTAGACTGGTACCAGTTAGATTCTTCAATCCAAGATTTACACCAGACAGAACTGCATAGTTCAGATTTGCTCCCCGGAGATTTGCACCCGATAGATCTTTTCCAGTCAAGTCAACTCCAGTCAAGTTTGCACGTACCAAATTAGATCCAGTTAAGATGGTTCCAGTTAGATCTTTGTCTGAAAGATTTGCACCAGGTAGAACTGCGTTATGTAAATCTGCAGCAACCAGTTCGGTTCCAGTTAGATTATTGCCGGACAGATCAGCGTTGTGAAGTTTGACATTGTTCAGATTAGTTCCAGTCAATATGGTCTTTCGTAAATTATCTCCAGATAGATCTGCTCCAGTTAGGTCGGCATCAGAGAGATTAGTATGAAATAGAAATGCACCTGTTAGGTTTTTACCCGTTAGATCAACACCATGAAGATTTGCATAAGCTAGATTAGATCCAATAAGAACCGTCCCAGTTAGATCTTTGTCTGACAAGTAAACTCCCTTCAGAGAAGCACCCGACAGATTTTTGCCCGCTAGATCAACATCGTGAAGATTTGCATAATCCAAATTAGCCCCTACAAGGGTTGTACCAGTTAGATCTTTTCCTGACAAGTTAGCATTACCAAGGATTGTACCAGTCAGGTTCTTGCCTGAGAGGTCAACTCCAGTCAAGTTGGCATTGACCAAATTAGCCCCTACAAGAATTGTTCCATTTAGATCAGTGCCTGACAGGTCAACTCCACCAAGGTTTGTTCCAGTCAGGTCCTTGCCTGAGAGGTCAACGTCTGCGAGGTTTGCAGATGTCAAATCAGCACCGACAAGGTTTGTGCCAGTTAGATCTTTTCTGGATAAATCCAAATTATGCATATACGCATGACTAAGATTTGCGTCTTTGAGAATTGTACCAGACATTTTTGCACCATACAAATTTGAATATACCAGTATAGTTCCAGTCATGTTCTTGCCTGACAAATCAACAGATCTCAAATCGGCATAAGAAAGATCTTTGTAGCTTAGGTTACTTGCACTGGTGTCAACAGTACGCATATTTGTAAAAGATTGTAATTCTTTTAGAACAATTTTTGCAAGATCATCGCTGTAAATTACTACCTTGGGGTTTTGAGCAACATGTTGAGCATCAGCCCATATGTTGAGATTAACATATTTGTCATGTAGATCATACAATTTTAAATTATTATCATTAGCAAATTTTTCTAGAGTAACTAGGAATGTGTGTATGCCTGTATTGCCTACAGCATTCAGATAACTCTGAGAAAATGGAGGCACAAACAATACCACATCTATATTATTTTTCTTAAATGTCGATACCATTTCGCTTAATTTTGTCAGTTCGTTGTTCATGTCATCAGGACATACGTGAACTGTATAGCTCAGCGGTTTGTTTATTTCATCCAAACTTACGATATTAACAAAGATTGGTTCTCTTTTTTCAAAAAGATTTTGATTTATTGTACCAGAAGCAGAATCATTTCCTGTGGTGGCAGTGACATTTCCTTCAGTAGCAGTAGTGATATTTTCGTTAAAATATGATTTCAATAGATCAACAGTGACATGTTTTGGGTCAGCAATATTTGAAAAATAATCCGTTTGTGCAGGAATCATTTTTTGTACATATGCTTCAGCATCTTGAATTGATGGAGTGCTAAACGAGGTTTTGTTACTGGTTTCAAGAGGCGTTGTATCAACCGAGGCGCAACTTGGAGCATTATTAGTATATGGTTTGTATCCCAATTCACGAAAACCCAATCCATAGACAACAGCTGCAGGATGAGATGAAATTATGGGTTCTAGAAACTGAATCTGTTGTGAAGGATTACCAGCACCATTTTTTGCAATGTTGTAGACTTGGAATTGTTGTAAGCCATTTTCGGAAAGGTACTGTTTGATATAAGTTGCATTCAAGCGTTCAACATAACTTGAGCCCAATAGGAAGACTCTTTTTTCACCGGAATCTGCTGCCGCGACAGAAAATTTTGCATTGCTTGCATCAACTGGATTTCCAGCAGCATAAGTCAGATATACAAAAAGCATCGTAAATGAAATAAGCAAGGCAAGAGA
>JABDBR010000045.1:3443-6690 GCA_013288545.1 Nitrososphaerota archaeon
TTTTATTGTACTATTCATATCATAATCTCCTAAAATCTGAAATAGATGAAATCCTCCGGTTTTCCATCATAAAGAATTAAAATTGAAAATGTTATTACAACAAGAAACATTACCCAGTACCCTAGTTTTAAACCAGAAATTCTTTCTATCAGATTATTCTTTCTATAAGATACATAGTGTAAAACGATAAAAGCAATAATGAGTAAAATTGGTAGCTTGTTTAATGAAATTACATTTATTGTTTTAACAACTGCAAAGTCCCATACAACATATTTCCAAAGAGAATATGACAAGTTACTTGCATCCGATACCCTAAATGGAATCCAGGTTAAAAATACCAGATATTGTGTGATAAATATTGAAATAGCAATTCCCACTTTTGTTTTGAAAAAGTTATTGTCCTTAAGTGATGGAACCCTGTCCAAAATCACTTTGTGTATCGCAAGATATAATCCGTGTAACATGCCCCATATGACAAAGTTCCAGGAAGCGCCATGCCACAGTCCTCCCAAGAACATTGTGATAAACAGATTAAGGTATGTTCTAAGCTTTGACACACGATTGCCTCCCAATGTAATGTATAGGTAATCTCGTAACCAGGAAGATAGTCCGATGTGCCATCTTCTCCAAAAATCTGAAGGCGAAGTGGCAAAATATGGTCTATTAAAATTGGCAGGTATTTTAAATCCCATGATCATTGCGGCACCTATTGCAATGTCAGAATAGCCAGAAAAATCACAATAGATTTGTATGCCAAACCCAATTGTAGCTAAAATAATTGTAAACGATTCTGCACCTATAGGATAATTGAAGATATCATTTACCATAGGCGAAATGTTATCGCTGAAGAACATTTTTTTGAAAAATCCCATGGCCATCATGGTGACACCAAATTTTAGATTCGAGTTCTCAAGAACAATTAGCTTCAATCTTGTTCCCATTTCGGACTGGGCGATCTGCTCTCGAAACTGGGGCAAGATCTGGCTTGCCCTAAGGATTGGTCCAGCAACTAGAGACGGGAAGAATGTAACAAACAGGGCAAATTCTCTGAAAGTTTTGCTTGGTACTAGTTGTCCTCTGTAGATATCTATAGTATAGGTCATCGTATGAAACGTGTAAAATGAAATGCCTATTGGCAGAACTAGATTTAACAATGGAATGTGACTGCCAAGGCCAAGAGATGTTCCTAATGTATTAAACTGTGAAATTGCAAAATCGGCATACTTGAAAAATCCTAAAAGCCCCAAATTTCCTGCCATGCTACAAATCAAGAGCATTTTTCTTCTTTGTGGACTAGTGGACTTGTATATTGCACCTCCAAGATAAAAATCTAAAATTGTTGAATAAAGTAAAAGTACAATCAGATAGTTACTAGAATAGTAAAAGAAGAAATAACTTGCAAGTAACAAAAATAAATGCTGAAACTTTCTTTTTTTAATTACTGCAATAGATCCTAATACAACGACAAAAAATACTATAAACTGTATAGAGTTAAAGAGCATTTATTTTCCACATCCCCAGAACACAACCATACCAATAGATCATTTTATCGAGTGAGCCATTCATTTTTTCTAAAGTTCCATATTGCTGGAAAAACTAACCACGATAAGACAAAAGATGCCACAAGATTCATGATTGGTTTGTACTTCCAAGTTTTGGAAAGATTATCTCGGAACTTGCAATCAAGCCCATGCGCCATTCCCGTAAGAAGCGAGCCTAGCACAAAAATTGAAGGAATCCAGTATTGGTGCAGTCCAAACGGCTCATAAAATAATACTATCAAAACGATGAGCGGAGAAGTAAAAGTTGTCATAAATTCAGTATAAAAAATCAAGGCCATAAGCGGATTTTTTTTCCAGAAAAATGAACTTACAAACAAGTTGGAACGAATGTAGCCTTTTTTCCATCTTTTTTGTTGTTTGAAATATCCTTTTACATTATCAGGAACATCAGTGTATACAAGGGCTGACGCAACATAGACTGATTTCCATTCAACTATGGCCTGCGCCGTCAAGATTCTATCTTCTGCATCATCATAGTTTGCAGTATCTTCCATCATTCTTCTTGAGATTGGAGCAAGCTCAGTCTTGGCCCACGGTGTTGCTATGGCATAAGAGGTAAGGTCTCTATCATCACTATTGTGAATCCTTGCTTTTATCCAGTAGGGAATAAAGTTGGCAATTGCTTCACGTCTATATCCTGCCAGGCAGCCAGAGCAACACATTACGCTTCCAAAAACACTTTCTGTTGTTTTGTGGATGTTAAACGCGTAATCATACCACACATCTTGACACTTTGTCAAAAAGTTCTTTTGAGCATTCCAGGCTTTTGCATATCCCACAACCGCTCCTGCTTTTGGATCTGCATCAAATGCTTTCATGAATTCCTTGATTGCGTGCGAATCTACTACACTGTCTGAATCAATTAGTACTACAAAGTCCCCTTTTGAAGCATAAAATCCTGATGCGACAGCCTTTCGTTTTCCTTCATTTATTTTATGTATGACTTGTAATGTAGGATGTTTTTTTACCAGGTTGTCGAGAATTTCTTTTGTACCGTCTTTGCTTCCATCGTTTACTGCAATTACTTCGATATTTTTATAGGTAGAACAAAAAATTGCATCAATTACTATTTCTATCATTGCTTTTTGGTTATACACTGGAATGATTACTGACACTAGATCATTTTTTGCCACGCCTTTTGCAGGATTTTTGTAAAAAAACCACCCTACAAATAATATTATCAGTGCATGTATTGGCATCAAAGTTGAATATACAATAAGCGGATCGTTCAGGTCAAGACCCTTTACAATATTGAACAAAATTACACAGGTAATGGCAGTAATACTACAAATCCTCAGGACCCATGCCAATTTACGAACTTGAATTCTATCATTTGCAGCAAACTTTTGATTACATTTTGGAATGTTAATGACTTTGACTTCAGCCAGTGGTTTTGTTTCCAGTTCTACAGTCAAAGCGCCTTGTCTCCATGTACTGTAAGATCAAGCGAAGTCAGATCAGTTGCACTTACAAAATGAAAGTTTTCAGATTTGAATTCTGAAATAACTTCTCCAATTTGACTGACGGGGGTGGAATTATCAAAATTGATTAGAACTGGTTCATCTGAAGGTATGTGTCGAAAGAAACTCGTATAATATTTTGTTCCATTATACGTGACTAGATCAAACTTGAGAAACTTTCCATCATAATATTTGTTGTATTGTTCGTTGTAAGAAAAATCAGCT
>JABDBR010000046.1 GCA_013288545.1 Nitrososphaerota archaeon
ATTCAACAGATTGAGGGACTAAAGGGAACAAAACTTTTCATTTACAATGGAGCTGGCATGGAAGCATACCTATCACAATTCATGACATCCGGAGAATTTGCAAATTTGACATTTGTAAAAGCCTCTGATGGAATAACTTTGCTAAAAGCAGATTCTGCAGAAGATGACAAGGAAATCTTGGCGCAGGGTGGAATGGATCCACACGTATGGAATGATCCAATATATGCAGAAAAAGAGGTCACAAATATCAAAAATGCCATGCAAAAAGCCGATCCTGTAAATACACAATATTATGAGGATAATGCAAATGCATACATTGCAAAGTTGGCTGCATTGGACACCAGCATAAAAACTGGACTGTCACACTGTAACAAAGATACTTTTGTATCATTTCATAACGCCTTTAATTATTTTTCAAACAGGTATGGCGTACATGATGTATGGATTACAGGGATTGCACCTGAACAAGATGTACCTCCACAGGATATAGAAAAAGTCATCCAGATTGCAAAAGACAAGGGTGTCAAAGTAATATTTTCTGAGGACCTGGTGGATCCAAGGCTTGCAAATACGCTTGCAAGTGAGGTGGGTGCACAGGTCTTGGTATTGAGTCCTCTTGAGGGAATAAATCAAACTGAACAACAGGAAGGAAAGACATACCTTGACAAGTGGTATGAGAATCTGCACAATTTGAGGACGGCCTTGGAATGCCAGTAAAAAACAACTCACCGGGGCAAAAAATGCCCGTACATTTCACGAATGTACCACTGGTCTTAAAACACATTGGGAATAGAAACAGATTACAAAAAATGATAAAGAGAAATTCTGTATTGTTGATGGGAATAATTTCTGTTTTATTGATAGCGTCACTATCTGTCTTGCCTGTATTTGCAGTTTCATCATCTGGTACTACCTTGAACAGTGCTTCACATACAAAAGTCTGTTTTGGAAAACCGTCCAAGAATAGCGATTGGTCAAATTGTGATATGAGGTACATGAATCTTGCAAATCTTGATCTTTCTGGAATAAACCTTTCAGGTGCAAATCTACAGGGCATGAGGCTGTATAATACTAATTTTGCAGGCGCTAATTTTGCTGATGCAAATCTGAAATATGATAACCTTAACTTTGTCAATTTGTCTGGGGCCAATCTACTTGGTGCAAACCTTCAACATGGCGATTTTTATTATGCAAACCTTTCTTATGCCAATCTTCAAGATGTCAGTTTTCATGGCTCTAGATTCCCGACTGCTAATTTCCAGGGCGCAAATCTGTTAAGGGCTGATTTCTCTGGTGCTGATACAGAACTTTGCAATTTTCAGAATGCCAATCTGTCACATGCTAACTTTAATCAGGCAAATATGTTCGGTGATGATTTTTCTGGTGCTGATTTGACACATGCAAGCCTTGTCAATGGAAACTTTGGAGGCGGAGGTATCATGGCAGGTGCTAACCTCGATGGTGCAAATGTAGCAGGTCTTAACACTGCTGGGGCAGATCTTTCATGTAATAATAATCAGATATGTCATTGAGTAATCTGCTCTAACGACAGTCAATTATTCATGTTTTAAAGGGGATCTGCACTGATTGAATGGTTCTTTCAATGAATATTGAATTGTTATGTGAACATGTTGAAAGAACAGTATTACATTTCGTCTGTACTGATCTTACAGAATATTCCTAGCATATTCAGATATGTAATGCAACTTGAATATGGTTGGTAACTCGTGATAGAAGCCAGAAATTATCATGGAAAGTATGTTCTTACACTTGTCATTGCGTCCATATTTCTAACATCATCATTTATGCTTGTACAAGATGCATTTGCAGATCAAGCGACTGCCCCACAAGCACCATCTGGACTGAATGCCACTACAATTTCTTTATCTCAAATTAACTTGAAATGGAATGGACCTGCAAATGATGGAATCAATATGGAATCGTTTTCTTCGGGAAATAATGGAGTTAACAATGGAGCAACATTTACCTCAGGCAAGATAGACCAAGCTTTAAGCTTTGATGGAACAGATGATGTAGTTACAATTCCGAATTCATCAACATTGAATTTTGGTAGTACTGGAAGTTTCACTATATCAACTTGGATAAAGAGTACACAATCAGGACCGGGAAATCCTGGTTTTGGCTTGATACTTGATCATCGAAGAAATAATGATGGGACCTATGCAGGATACTCGATAGAAGATGGCAGTGGTACAATATATGCCCGAATCAGAGATAGTTCAGCTCATGATGTGGCAGCAGTATCAACCAGTAACGTAAATGACGGCATGTATCACAACATTGTATTTGTAGTAAACAGAACGGCCCAGACAGAAAGTTTGTACATTGACAATGCACTGCAGGATTCAAAAAATATTTTAACTGTTGATAACATCAATACAGGATTTGGTCTTTATGTTGGCGGTACTGCATCTCCCAATACACTGGTTAACTTTTTTAACGGTACCATAGATCAAACCAGAATTTACAATAGAGTGTTGTCAACACAAGAGATTCAACAGTTGTACACCGAGACTAGCTCCTCGTCAGTTCCAACTAGTGGATTAGTTGGAGAGTGGAAGTTTGATGGAAATACGCTAGATACCAGCACTGATAAAAATAGTTCAAGTGGTGCTGTCTTTACCTCCGGCAAGATAAATCAAGCTTTAAGCTTTGATGGTGCCGATGATGCAATCCTAGTTCCCAACTCTTCCACACTAAACTTTGGAAACACTGGAAGTTTCACAGCCTCTACTTGGATAAAGAGTACACAATCCGGCACAGGAAATCCTGGTTTTGGCTTGATAATTGATCACAGGAGAAACAATGATGGAATTTATGCTGGCTATTCAATTGAAGATAATAGTGGTACTATATACGGTAGAATCAGAGACAGTGCAGCTCATGATGTGGCAACCGTGTCAGCAACTAACGTAAATGATGGCATGTATCACAATATTGTATTTGTAGTGGATAGGTCAACTCAGACAGAAAGATTGTATGTCGATAATATGCTACAATCTGTCCAAAGTATTGCATCTGTTGGTAACATCAATACTGCATTTGATCTTTACTTGGGAGGTACTGCATCTCCAAATACACCTGTTAACTTTTTTAACGGTACCATAGATCAAACTCGTATCTACAACAGGGTCTTATCACCACAAGAAATTCAACAATTATACACCGAGACTAGTTCTTCATCATTACCAACTGGTGGATTGGTTGGAGAGTGGAAGTTTGATGGAAGTACTCTGGATACTAGTGGAATGGGAAGTAGCACAGGAGGCTCGCCAATTACTGGCTATAAGATGGAAAGATCAACTGATAACGGTTCTACATGGAGCACACTTGTATCAAATACTGGCTCTACAGCTACAACATATTCTGATACGGGCTTGTCATCAAACACAACATATGCTTACCGCGTCTCTGCAATCAATTCAGTTGGAACAAGCAATCCGTCAAACACTGCATCTGCGACTACTGGAGCACCTACCAATAGTATAATCATGAACAACATTCAATCAACATCAGGTACTGTTTCATCATCAAATCAGATAACGCTTGCCAACTTTAATTCTGGAAATGGAAACAATCCTCTGCTAGTAGTAGGTGTAGAGACGAACAATAATGATGTGATGTCTATCACATTTGGTGGAACACCCCTATCACAAGCAGTAAAATCCTTCTATAACAATGACGCCGAGTTTTGGTATTTGAAAAATCCAACAGGTACTGGAGATATCGTGGTAACAACAAGTGGTCCTACATCGGCTGTAGTTGGCGCATATTCTTTGTCAGGAGTGGACCAGACAAATCCTGTTCCTACCAGTATGACAAACCATAACACTGCTTCCAGCAGTCCTACCATCTCAATTACAACACAATATAGAAACAGTTTGGTGCTTGATTTATCATCAATATATGGTGGTGTGACACTTGGCTCTCCTACATGCACTCAAGGCTGGGATGTTAACGTACCTGATGCCATCACCGGTGCATCAAGCTCTACAATAGTACCAACACCAAGCTCTGTTAATTGCAGCTGGACTGCAAGCCAGGGTGGTGATCTTTGGGACGACGTTGCAGTGGAGATAAAAGCATCAAAGTAAAAGATATCAGATTCAAACTATAATTCATGTTTTAAAGTAGAGAACTAAACTAGATGAACAAAACCACTCAAGAGAATCAAACTGATGTCATGTTGAACTGTATTTCAAACTCAAAAGCAATTGCTAAACGCTAGTATGCCGTAATGATTGTATGAAAAAGACCAAACCTGAGAACCTCATGAAAAAAGAATACCTAGAATCCTATGAAGAACTAAAAAAATCCGTAAAGGCAAGTCAGGAAAGACAAGAAAAAGCAAAGACTGTATCTAAAAAATAGCCTATATACTATTAGTGGTAAGTCAATGCATGACCACAGAAAACGTTATCGAGATGATTCCAGAAGTAGAGTACAAACCAGTCAAAAAGATAATCATACATCACATATCAAAGCATGCATCAGTGGAAAAGTTCCTGACAAATGCAATCCCTCCAAACACTCCTTCTATTGGGTGGTGTGGTGGATACCTGATAAGTTTTACAAACTTTCCTGAATCTGATGATATAACAAAAGAGATCCTCAATGGAACCACCCATGTTGCATCTGTATATTACTGTGAGATGACTGAATACAAATCTACTATCAAAACACAATACAACCAGGAGATAATGGTAATAGACCAGTCAAATGAAATTCCTGTAGTTGCAATCGCCCAATTTCTTAAGAAAAGAAAAAACTAGTTACGATGTAATATCTAGTATCAAGAATTGATTCACAGTTAGAGTGCAACTTGTTTTAGGATATGATTTTTTTTACGTAACTACGACAGAGTTGAACTGGCGAATTATGTTTATGGTGCTATCTGAAAGTCTGATGGTATACGCTGCGGCATTTGGATCAGTTGACTGGGCAAGTGTCTCTGCAAATTGGGTCTTGTCCCTACCTCTCTGATACATTCCACCAGTTTCTTTTATGCACAATGGGAATTTTTGCAGCTTCAGTCCACTCTGGAACAAATGTGCGATAAACTTTTTGTAGTCTTCAGGCAAGAACCAATCTGATTTTTTTTCATCGCACAGCATTATCCATGTATCAATTGTATTTTGGAATAATGCCTTACTCCTGAGTTCTTCAAGGGTCATTTTTTTCTTGTCTAAAAGTCTGCTCTCTTCATTTTAGAGCCACATCGTGGACACATTCCGCCTTTGTATTTATTATTGCATGCAAGACAAATGTACTTGACACCTTGACTCTGTCCGAAAAATCCTCCTCCGCCAACTCCTGCATCAGAGCCCATTCCACCCATGCGCTTGAGTGACCTGTTTCGTAATACTAACGGGAAGATTATGAATACTGCCAATGCAATTGCAACGCCTGAAAATGGCGGCCAGCCAAGATATGATGCTAATAGCTGGATTCCTATGCTAAACGCCAAGGAACCGAAAAGAAATACGAGATAAGTCTTGTAATTAATCAATGATAGAGGTTACATCAAAAAGCTTATAAATTTTTGTCAGGATTGCTCCGAGCTTATTGCAGTTTCAAGGAGGTTACCATCACGGTCATAGGCAAAAATGTCACCGTCTTCATACGGTGACTGTATGATTATGGACACAAAGCCAAAAAAGTTGTGCAGATCAGTGACTGATGGCTTGGCAAGGCCTGTTGGATGTGAATGAACTGTTCCGATATAGCTTGTATCAAGTGGCAGAAAAGAGTGTGGAAATCCTGCAAATGTGGGACCTGTGTGGAAAAATGGGGGAATCACCAAACCATCGACAAGTATGTTGCCCTTTCTTGACTTTCCCCTAAGTATCAGTATGCACTCGTTTGGGTGGTTCATCTTACAATATGATAAAATTCCATCCCTGACATCTTTTTTTATGGTTACAGTTCTCTTGAGTTTTTCTTTCTTGGAGAAGATCAACTGGAACTATTTTCTCCTGGCCATTAATTAAGATGTGATGATATCATCTGAGTAGGACTTTGGAATTTACCAGTTTGCCAAGCCTTGATTCCAGATCTGATGTGTTTCTTGCAAGCACATGTTCACTGTCTTTTACTTCGGACTCTAGTTTCTTTTTTACAGATTCCATGTTTGCAAGATCTGACCTTGTCTTTTGCAGCTCATGTTCTTTTGATTCAAGAGATTTTATGTCAAAGACTGCAAGGTCTTTTTCAAGTGTTGATACCTTATTAGAATATGATTCCTTTAGTGTGATGAATTCACCAAGTCTTGATATTGTCTCTTGTACCTGTTCTAATGACTTGTCAGCATCCTTGACAGATATAGAACCTGAGACTATGGATTTTTCCACGGCTTCTAATATCTGGATTATGCCAGATTTGTTCTGTGGAGAGATTACCTCATACGGGCTTGCGACAAGTTCATCCATCATCTTTCTTACTGGTTTTTCAAACGATGAGATGTAGCTGTATCTTCCAAGGGGTCTTGAGATCTTTGAGAACTGCAAGTCTATGATATTTTTTACATCTGACTTTTCAGATGACATGGAGTCAATCTTGCGCTTTATCTCAAGAAATTTCGAGTGTGCATCACTTGATTTTAAAT
>JABDBR010000047.1 GCA_013288545.1 Nitrososphaerota archaeon
TCAGTTACACCCTTGTTTGATTTTGCAGACACCAACATGACAACTGGGTTCTTGTCTGACATGCCAATAAAATCACGTACAGAGTCAAAAAGCTGGTTTGCCCCAGGCAAGTCACTCTTGTTTATCAGATACACATCTCCAATCTCAGTCAGGCCTGCCTTTATTGTCTGGATACTATCTCCAGTATGAGGATTAAAGACAACAACTGTCAAGTCTACAACTTTTTCTATGTCAACTTCTGTCTGGCCTGCACCCACACTTTCAATTATTATCGGATCAAACCCGGCATACTCTAAAATCCTAATGCTATTTCTAAGCGATGTCGATATGGCACCTGTTGAACCCCTTGATGCCATGCTTCGAATATACGTACCAGAATCTGTAGATTCTGTCATCCTCACCCTGTCGCCAAGTATAGCACCACCTGTGATGTGGCTGGTCGGGTCAATGGCTAAAACTGCAGTCTTGTAACCTAGCTTGTTGAGCTCAAGGCTTGTCCTGTTGATTAGAGTGCTTTTTCCTGCCCCAGCAGGTCCTGTTATTCCAATCTTCATGGCTTTACCAGAATTTTTAAAGATCTTTTTTATGATGAGTTTGGCATCTTTTTCGTTATTTTCAACAATAGAAATGGCACGTGCAATAGCCCTTCTGTTCCCTTTTTTGAGTTCGGCTACAATATCCATAGAGAGGTCACACAAAGAATCCACAATAAATCTTCTTGTTGGACCAAAACCCTGGTTTGACCGATTTCAAATAAAGCTTTTAAAACAGAAAATTTACTTGAAAACACATGTCTCAGAAGGCTCAAGCAAAGAGGATAAGGATCTTGGTTTCAAAACTAGGTCTTGACGGCCATGATAGGGGAGCTCTAGTCTTGTGCAGAGCATTTCGAGATGCAGGAATGGAAGTCATCTATTCAGGATTGTTTGCAACACCTGAAAGAATAGCCCAGATAGTAGAAGACGAGGATATCGACGTAGTAGCACTCAGTCTTCTAAATGGCGCACACCTTACACTATTTCCAAGAGTTGCAAATGCAATCAAGGCCAAGGGAATCAACGACGTTCTAGTAATAGGAGGTGGAGTCATACCAGAAGATGACAAGCCAGATCTTGAAAAATCAGGAGTGTTAGGAAACTTTGGACCGGGAACTCCACTTTCATCAATAATTGATTTTATCCAGGCAAATCTTTCAAAGACGAAAAAGTAATTTTATTCAGTAGAGTTTGGCCACATCATCTTTCGCATGTCTTTTCCGACTTTTTCTATCTGATGTGCATCTATCTCTTGCATGAATCTATCAAATGAATTCTTGCCGTTCTTTTGATAATCTGAAATCCATTCTTGGTTGAATGTCCCATCCTGGATCATCTTTAATGCTTTTTTCATCTTTTCTTTTACTTCTTTATCCATAACCATTGGGCCTCTTGTCAGTCCACCATATCTTGCAGTCTCACTTACTCTACGATACATTCCTGCAATTCCATATCTCTGTATCATGTCAACGATTAGTTTCAATTCATGCAAAACCTCAAAGTATGCAATCTCTGGTTGGTATCCTGCTTCAACCAAAGTCTCAAATGCATTCATCACCATGGATGCAGAACCTCCGCACAAGTCTACTTGCTCTCCGAACCAATCAGTCTCAACTTCTTCTTTGAATGTAGTTTCAATTACACCGGCTCGTGTACTTCCAAGTCCCTTTGCAATTCCAAGTGTTCGCTCCCAAGCTTTCTTGGTATAGTCCTGGTACACTGCAACAATTGATGGAGTTCCAAATCCTTGTTGGTATGTTTCACGCACCTTTGAGCCTGGGCCCTTTGGTGCAATCATGATTACATCAACATCTTTTGGAGCTTGTATCCAGCCCCAATGGATTGCAGCTGCATGTGAAAATGAGAGTGCCTTTCCGGCAGTCAAGTTTGGTCCTATCAATTCCTTGTAGACTTTGGCCTGGACCATGTCTGGGATTAATACGTGAATAATGTCTGCTTTTTTGCAAGCATCTGGAATTGTCATCACTTGATGACCATCTTGCTGTGCCTTTTTCCAGCTAACACCTGACTCTTGCAAGCCAACTATAACGTTAAGACCGGAATCCTTGAGATTATTTGCCTGTGCATGGCCCTGTATGCCATAGCCAAGTACTGCTATTGTCTGATTCTTGATTAGATCTAAATTAACATCTGCATCTTTCCAACTTTTAGCCATCAGTGACACTGGAAATCAAGGAAATAAAAACTTACAACTAGTCCAAAAAACGATACCAAAGAGCAGTCATTATACAATAATACTACAAAACAGACTCAGAGGGTAATCTCTTTTCCACAGACAGTACATTTGACAATTGTTTCTTCAGAGGGTACCCTGTCAAACTTTTTTGAACCGCAGCCTGGACATATTGGGCATGCCCTGATTTTTTCCACACAATATCAAATTACAACACAAAGATATCACTTGCGTTTTTTCAAGCACGTAAAAATAGAGTTTATCTAAAAGATTTTTCAATAGCTAACAGTTGAGTGGATTTATCAATTTCTCATCAGATGACGAGGATGCAAATATAGAATACTTGTACAATATCGGATTATCTCATGCAAAGCGTGGCAATCCCCGTGACGCCATATTTTATTTTGACAAGGTTTTAGAGGTTGAACCAAGTCATGTCAACGCACTTGCAAACATGGGTAATGCCCTAGGAAAGATTGGAAAATACGACCAGGCAATTATGTGCTATGATAAAATTTTAAAAGACAATCCAGAACATGTGACATGTCTTCTCAACAAGGGTCTTGCCCTTCACTATCTTGGAAGATACGACCAGGCAATCACGTGTTATGATAAAATTTTATCAGACACCCCAGACAATGCAAATGCTCTATACCATAAGGCTTGCACCAAGTCTTTACAAAAAGACATTGACCAGTCTGTGACATTGCTTGAAAAAGCAATACTGCTTGATGGACAATATGCAAAAAAGGCTTCAATGGACAAGGATTTTGACCTGCTCCACAATGATCCAAGATTCAAGTCACTTGTAGCATAACACGCCAATAGAAAAAAATACCATAAGAGAATTACCCAAGTGTTGATTGTTGGAATAATAGGCACGGGCCTCCTTGGAAGTGCAATTGCAAAGCGCTTGGCCTCATCAGGGTTCAGGGTGCACGTATACAATAGGACAAGAAAAAAAGCAGAATCTCTGAAAAAATTAGGAATCCAGGTAGAAGATTCTCCCAAGATGCTTGCAGAAAAGTGTGATATCATAATTACCATAGTAAAAGATGCTCCAGTTATAGAAAAAATGGCATTTGGTAAAAATGGTCTAGTTCATGGAAGACACAAGGGACTGATAGTTGCCGACATGAGTACAATCAGTCCAATATCATCTGCAAAAATTGCCAAGAAATTTGCAGACAAGAAAATTTCAATGATTGACACTCCAGTAATGGGAGGCCCAAGCTTGGCAGAAAAGGGCCAGATGATAGTAATGGTAGGTGGCAAAAAGGAGACATACCAAAAGTGCAAGCCAGTCTTTGACGCAATTGGAGAGAAAACATTTCATCTTGGTAAAAACGGTTCAGGACATGCAATGAAGCTTGCAATGAATTCCCAGATAGCAATTCTTGCCCTTTCAATATCAGAGGGAATCATACTTGCAAAAAAATCAGGACTAGATCCAATTACATTTCTTGATGTCCTAAATTCTACTTACTTTAAGACAGGAATGAGTGTAAATAAGGGACCCAAGATGGTAAGAGGAGATTTTGAGCCAAGTTTCTTTCTTAAAATGATGCAAAAGGATCTTGATGAGATAGACCATACTGCAAAAGAGTTTGGGGCAAACATGCCAATGTCCAGGCTTGCAAACAAAATCTACAAAAAGGCAATCAAGAAAGGTTTTGGAAATATAGACTATACAGGAATTCTTGCATTTCTTGAAAAATCATAATTCTTCAGGCGGTTTTATCTTTCTAAAGCTGAAAAATATTCCCACATCATAGACAATCTTCAATATTCCTCCAACTACAAAAGGTGCAGAAAGCGAAAGTGTTGATATGATAATCCCTGAAAGTGACGGGCTAATTGCCTGGGATATGTTTCTTGAAGTATTTGTAAAAACTGCAGCAGGAATTCTCTCATTTTCACCCACTACGCCCATTAAATAGGACTGCCTAGTTGGCACATCCATTTGAGACAAGCTCATCCTTGCAAAAAATAGCGAGATGGCAATTGAAAAGGTTGGAGCAAATGCGAGAAATATCAGCAAAACATTTGATGGAATATGGGTAAAGACCATTGTATTTACAAGCCCTATCTTTGAGGCAATCTTGGTAGAGGCCATGTAGGATATGGCAGTGAGCACTCCCGCGATTGCAAAGATGTAAGACAGCGAAGACAGATCTGCACCAAATTTTGTGTAAAACCAAAATGAAACAATGCTTTGTATCACAAATCCTCCCCCAAACGAATCTACTGCAAAAAGTGCGGACATTTTTGCAATTATTCCTCTCGATTTTGGAGAGATGTTTTTTATTGACAATCCGGATTTTGGTGCGTTATCTTTTACTTCGATATTTTTAGACAGTACCAGATAAATTGCAAGGACTATAACTGCACATGCGGCATAAATTAAAAACAGTGATTTTATTGCACCAATCTCATCAAACCCATGGTTTTGCAGTATAGCCGGTAGTCCAGACAACAAGACTCCTGCAGACATGGCAAAGGTCCCAACTGTATTATAGATTGCAAATATCGAGTTTCTTTTTTTGATATCTTTTACAGTCTGCGGCAAGAGGGCCTGCTCTAGGGATAAAAATGCTCCAACCTCGGATCCTGTCACGTTTATTGTTCCAACAAGGGCTGCAATGACAAGTGCGACATAATTGTTGGTTACAAAAAATATTACAGATGATGCAATCATCAAGACTGCATACAGGACTAGAATATTTCTTCGACCTATCTTATCAGCATATGCACTAGAAAGTAAATTAAAAAATACACTGTTTACAAGTGTGGCAGTAAGGACAAGCCCAATTGCAATATCGCCAAACCCAATCAGTTTTAGATAGATTGCAAGAATTACACTAAGAAATCCATATGAGAAGGTTCTAACAATTCGTGCCCCAAGTAAGAGCTTGCCATCTCTTGAAATCCATTGCAGATTCATTACTTGCCAAGTCTTGCCTTGTGAAGTTCAATGTCAGCAGATTCAATTTTTTTAAACAAAGGCGATGCGGCACCAATCTTGTGGCCTTGAGGTATCTTAATTTCAGACATTGAATCCCAGGTTTGCTCAGACACAGAGCCACTCATGCCAATCTGTTCCCATATTCTCTGCGAAGATTCTGGCAAAAATGAGTAAAGCGATATTGCAAGACTACGCACAGCATTCACTGAAATATACACACAGTTGTTCGAGCCAGGCCCACCCTTCCATGGTTCCTTTTTCTGAAAGTATTGATTAAAGTGTGCAGAAAATTCGATTATTTTTTTTAATGCCTTGTCAAGACTGTTGTCTTGCATCAACTGTATCAGCTCACCTGAAAAATTCTTGATCTTTTCTTGTGCTTCAGTATCACTTGCATCAAACTCGGTTGTATTTGGCACAACGCCTTCCATGCTTTTTTGTGTAAACCCAAGTGCTCGGTTTACAAAATTTCCAATGTTGCCAATCAATTCAGAATTTATTCTTGATGCAAATTCTTCCCAGTCAAAATTAAGATCATCTTGGCTGTAAGGAGTTATCAATGCAAGATAAAATCTGAGATAGTCTGCAGGATAAATTCCAAGAAAGTCCTTGAGGCCAATGTACCAATTTCTACTCTTTGATATTTTTTTAGATTGCAACATCAAGTGGCCTCTGGTGGGAATATAATCAGGGAGCTTGAACTCGTTTCCAATACCAATTCTCATTGCAGGCAAGAACAGGTAGTGGTGGTATACGATATCTTTTCCAATGAAGTGGTAAATGTCTGCTGAGTTCCAGAAATCTTTACCATCAAGTCCCTTGTCATTTAGAAATTTTAATGCAGTTGAAATGTATGCCAAGTGATTGTCAAACCATCCGTAAAAGACCTGCCCCTTTGCAGAGTCAAGTGGAATTGGGACACCCCAGTTCATATCTCGTGTGATATCCCAGTCAACCAGGCCCTCTTTTATCCAGTTTTGAACGTATTTTTTGACATCTCTTTGCAGATGAGAGTCAGAATCCAGCCACTGGTTTAATTCGTTGACAAAGTTTGTCAGCTTGAAAAAATAATGTCTTGTCTTTTCTTTT
>JABDBR010000048.1 GCA_013288545.1 Nitrososphaerota archaeon
TAAAAACCCGATAACAGGGCAAAAAGGGCCCAAAACCGTCTTATCCTATTTTGGCATGATGTATTCACTATGGGCGTGACAATTCATCCAAAATGGTGTTCGAAAACCTCTTTTCAGTCTTATTTATTGATCTTGCAAAAGATGCAATCTCTGATCTGATATCCTTGTCATCACATGCCAGTTTGAGTACATTATACAACTTGAGTGCTTCCGAATCTTCCTTTTGCTGGGTAATCTTCTCCAACAGTTCTTTTGCTTTTTTTATTTTATCTTCTTGTGGTAAAGATGTAATACCATACTGGAAGATTTTTTCCAATATCGTCCTGTAGTTTTGGTCTAAGGTTACTGTTAGCCTGGATTTTGGCATCTTTTCTATATCATCAAGTATTTTTCCCAGCGAATCGTCAAATCTCAAATAGTATCTCTGCATGAATTGTGCAAACTGGTCAAGTATTGTTTTGTCAAACTTGTATGCAATGCCCAGATTTTTCTCTGACTCTAACATCATCTCTATTGTGGAAAATATGGTTCCAAGAGGATCAAGTGTTGCCTGTTTGCTGTGCTTGAACGGGTATTTTAGAAACATTTTCTCCAATCTGTTTATCACATGCATTGAAGCAAGACCTCTTTTATTGCCAGCGTCAAGTGACTTGATTATCTTCAATGCTGTCATGGAAAATAAGGAATAGTTTTTTGCACTCGAATTGGTTGATAGAGTACGCTCAAAATCATCCATGAACTCGTCAAGTATTCTTGGGATCTGGTTCTCTGACTCTATGTTTCTAAAGCTAATCTGTTGCAGTTCTGCATTTGGAGGATCTGACAAAAAGAGTGGAGCCGCTTGTTTTAGTGCACTCAAAACTGATCTTAGGTGTAATCGATTTCCCTTGCTGTATTTGCTTTTCAGTAGACTGGATATTGATTCTACTAGTAATTTATACATGACAAAGTAATTTTACTCATACGTAATAATCTGATCTTTGTTAAAATATGGTTATTTGATTATGTATGATGTGAATATAATATTATTAAAAAAAGAGGGGATTTTACTTGACGCTATGTGGAATTGTTACTGTAATGTGGTTTGTATCCAATGTAACTGCGCCATTTAGTGCAATCAATCTACCATCTACCACTGCGCTGGTAGTTGATGTGATTGATGAGTAGGCAATTACGGTTCCTTTAAGAACTGAGCCAGTTCCAAGAGTTGCTGAACTGCCGACCTGCCAAAAGACGTCTGAAGACGATGCTCCGTTGGTTAGGATTACATGACTATTTCCTGCTCTTGTGGTAAGTGTACTTCCGATTTTGAAGATGTACACTCCGTTGCCGTTAAGAGTAAGTGTTCCTACTATTGCTGCCGATGAAGGAAAGCAATAGACTCCTGGTTTTAGTGTCTGTCCACCTATGTTTGCAACAGCTGGTTCATTTGTTGTACATGTTGCGCTTGATAGTGCTCTGTATGCAGTAACTGCATCAGCATGAGCACGAGTTGCGACTGGGCCGCCTGCATAAATTGCCCCGATTACTTTTCCTGGTGGAAAACCTGTTATCGCTGTACCTGGGCTGACACCTAGATTTCCTGTGACTAGGCTGTTACCAGTGTTGGTTACCGTTGAGGCACCCAAGACTGCAAAGTTGCCGACTGTTCCAAGGTTTGGATGTATTGTAGTTGCAAAAGCGTTATTTTGCACCATGCTTGCGGCTGAAAGTATCAGCACAAACATCACAATATAGTTTTTGATGTTATTTCTTGTCATTACCTGTCTAGTATTTTTTGAGCTATTAACCCACGCTGACATCAGTGTATGCTTTTCATACAAGTATGTCATCACTGAATTATTTTTCAGATGATTCTGTAATCGCTAATGGAAATAATTTGTCTTTCTGCACTGTACGAAAGTTTTTCTTGCTAGCAAATTAAATGAATGAATTTTTGTTTGATGCAACTAGATAATTTTTATGAGAGCTGGATAGTTAACCCAGTCTTTCTCTGACCCTACCAAAACGTCAAAGATGTGCAAACTCACACTACTCTACTATACAATACTACCGTTGGCCAAACTAATAAGCAACGCGTACACATTTGTATGTTTTATCTAGTATCTTCAAGTTTCATATGTTCTGCAAGTCTGGCATGTTGACAAATCAGTACATAAAATGAACAAAAACGTACGCGAGAGTTAAATATGCTCCAACGAAAATATACACAAATCTTGACTTGTTCTTTTTGTTGCAAATCATATAATTTGGTCCGTGAGAAATAGAATTGTTCAAATCTGAAATGATCTCAAAGCATCACCCTTCTATGGATGAAATGTGGAAGTTCATAGATGATATGATGCGTCCAAATGACCTAGTTCCTGACAAGTCAGTTTTTACATATGACCAAGTGTTTCCAGTATATTCAAAATTATATGAAATTGATGATATTTTTAGTGATTTTGCACAAATTAGTATTTTCAAGCAAGAACTGTCAAATCTTAAACACTAGACATCCTAGCATCTTTACACTCTTAACTTTTCAAATCTCTTGTTGTATTTTTCTTGGTATTCTGTGATTAATCCATGATTGGTCTTGTCGTCATATCTTGTTTCCTGGTTTTTGAATTCCTTTTGTAGTTCATCTTCAAGTTTTCTTCGTATTCCAGTTGCCTGCAATACCGCGTCCTTTTTTGCCATATCTTCATTTTTTCCTTTTACGTTCAATGGTCTGTCATGAAAACGATTGGTCGCACTAGTCCTAGTTTTTCTGGTTATCTCTTCTGCCAGGTCAAAATGTCCCTGCTCATGCTTTAAAAGCGATTTACTGTTTTTCTTACTAATGTTTTTCATTACCCATGATAGGTCAGGGATAAAGACTGCATTGAGTTGCATATCTTTAATCTTGAATTTGAATTTATTTCCCACCTTGATATGTTCTATGAATGGCTTTGACTCAAACCCTATTGCAGAGCTAGCTGATGCTTTAGATTTAAGATCAGGCTTTTTTTTAAAATCTACCCATTTTAGGACTCGCGTTTTTTTCCAAATGATTACAGAAAGTTCTGGATTTATAGGTGTGTTGATGACAAAGATTTGCATACATTTACCAACATTAGTTATAGCCCGCAATTCTATTAAGTCGTGTTAACACTTTTGTTAGTTTTATGGACTAATCTGTTACTAGTCATTTGAAAGTGTTGATGCAAATATCTTGCCTTTTGCAGTCAGACCTACATTGATCTTTGATTTGTCAATTGTTGATTCGACCAAGCCTTTTTTCTCAAGCCATACTATGTGTTTTGCAAGTCTGGTGTAGTTTAGCTTTGTATCGACTGACAAGCTGGTCTTTGCCTCAGGACCGTTGTCTGTCATGGTTTTGAGTATTCGTAATAAAGTTTTCATGCTGGGCTCAAAGTCAGGTTCAATTTTTTTACGTTTGATGATGTCAAGTGATTTAGGACTCAATGATGTGACACCTGATATATTTGTCCGACACTAGACTATGTGCGGTACTATGCTATATAGAAGATCCTTACAGGTTTGTCAGTATTACTGACATGAATGTAAACATGGCTTAATTATTTTACTGATCACAATCCTGTGATGACCGGTAAGCATCAAAAGAAGAGATGTGGATAAATGTCCGAGATAAAAGATAAGGTGGGAAAGCTTGCTGGAATTGAAGTTCTGGAAAAAAATGGCATAGACTTGGAAAAACTACGAAAACTCATTGTATCTGGTGTAGGATCAGAATTTGCAACATATTACTATTATACGATACTCCGAATGCATTGCACTGGACTTGATGGGGAAGGTATCAAAGAAATAGTTGAAGATGCAAGAATCGAGGACAGGAATCACTTTGAGGCCATGACGCCTAGACTATATGAGCTTGGGGGGAGTCTTCCAAGAGATCTTAGGCAGTTTGCCGATATTGCAGGCTGTCCTGATGCGTTTTTGCCAAAAAACTGGGAAGATATTGATGAGATTTTAAAAGTCCTCCTTGACGCAGAAAAATGTGCGATTCGCTCATGGAGTGAAGTGTGTGATTATACCGTTGGAAAAGATCATAGAACATATGAAATTGCCCAGAGGATAATGGGCGAAGAGATAGAGCATGAGGCTTGGTTTGTAGAACTGCTTTCAAAAAGGCCATCGGGACACTTTAGAAGAGCAGTTGTAGGCCAGTCTGATTCCTAGTTTTGTTTCATTATGTAATATTGAAAAATTTGATTAATTGTTCAAGACATAAAAATTTGCATAGGCATGCGATGTTTTTTGATGTACAAAAATGTACCTGAAACATACTTACGTGTAACTAAAACATACGCGCATGTACGCGTGGCTTAACTGTTTTACTATGAATACAATAACCATGATAAACATAAACCAAAATCTAATGCTTTTTGACTCAACCAATATGATCTTACCTCTAGCTTTTTCTATTCAATATCTGATGACCATAACTTCAGAGTCTGACAAACTATATTTTATTGATGTTTAGTATAGCGATATAACTTGCCACGAAAAGAATACAAGACCATCACAATAAAATTGAAGACTTATCTGAGATTCTTAAAAAATGTAAAAGATGCGCAGAAAATTGATTCTACTGTGAACAACAGTAGCTTCCTTGAATCGTTACTTGATGCTGGTTGTGTGTGATGTGATACAAGATATTGATGGTAAGACAATCAAGTCATGTTTACAAATTTGTTAGTATTGATGACTAGTTTGTACCTCATGATTATAACTTGCTTCATTAAATCTTTTTTATGGAGCGAAGGTTAACATGCGCAAATCATTCAGGTGAAGAAATAATTCTTGATCAAATGGGGTGGAATAATTTTAGCTGTCCAAAATGTGGCAATGACTATTCTATTGGAAGGCTAGTCGTATTGTTAGATCCAAAACAAATCCAAAAAACCCATAGGCAAGTAATCTATTGACTCTAACCATTTGACGGTCAATCGGGGGAAGTAAATTTGGTGTTTTGTTCCTTCATTTTATGCCTAAAATGGGGACTAGTTAGTTTTTTTGACCCTGTAAACCCTTGGATTTGCCTTCTGCAATTGCACACTCGTGGCACAATCTTGGTTTTAAGACTGCCAACTCCTTGTGTTTTTTGCAGCGTTTGCATATCTCCTTCATTGTGAATATACATACAACATGATCAACTAAAAGATTTTGCATTCTTGCTTGATATGATAATATCATATCTTTATTTTTTGTATGTGGGAAAAGAAATTATCTCATATGCTATCATGAGAGAGTAGATTCACTAACCTAATCTAAAATTTTCAAAGACTTTTCAAAATTCTAATTGGATAACAATGAAGTTTTTTGTTCAAGTGGAATTATGGTGAATAAACCAAATATGCTTTTGATGTATGAAAATACTATCGTTATGATATTATATCATTTACATTTTACGACATGATTTTTTATACATCTATGTTAATTGTAAAAACAATGAAATTATCATCTTTACATGGATTGGTATTCCAAATAAAATGTAATTTCTTGATTGGATAAAAAAATTGGAAAGTTTTGGATTATCCAAATTTCTTTCCGCACATGTCACATTGCCAATGATGGTCTGGTGTGACAGTCCACTTGTGCTCATGATGCACTTGTTGTGTCATGGTTAGTACAAATGTCCAGTCAATTATTTAACCAGCACTTACATTCGTGTCTAGTTTATGGACAGGTTTGTCAGTTTCATGGACACACTTGTCAGGATCTTCTATATGGCATAGTACCGCACATGTACCCATGTCAAATAAATTTAGCCGTGTTGTGGAAATGAGTTCAACAACCATCAACATTATGAAAAGCAAAAAAATTGAACCTGACTTTGAGCCCAGCATGAAAACTCTAATTCGCATCATGGAATCCATAGCAAATAATGCGTCTGAAGGCAAGACATGTTTGGCACGCGATGCAAACCTAAATTATGCCAGACTTGCAAAACACATAGTATGGCTTGAGAAAAAAGGCCTGGTCGAATCAGTAATAGATGATCAAAAAATTAATATCATTTTGACACAAAAAGGCCGAACGTTTGGTACTATGCTTATAAACTAGCCCAAATTTGTTCAATCTATGGTTTTATAGGT
>JABDBR010000049.1 GCA_013288545.1 Nitrososphaerota archaeon
TACCTAAATCTCTAGAGAATGAAGTTATAGAACAATGCTCGATATTACTTTAATAGATCTTTTACAATAATATGGTGGGTTATTCGTTTGAAGAATACTCACATCCTTCCAGTATTTGCTGTCTTGATTGCAGTTACATCTATTCTATCACATGGCGCATATGGATTTTCCACCACTACTTTCATATCATCATCTGCCAACCCATCACCCTCTGGTCAACCAATAACATTTACAGCTACGGTATCACCATCAAATGGCACCATACCCGATGGCGAGACAGTGACATTTCTTGATGATAACACTACAATTGGGACAAGTTCAACAGCAACTGATGTTGCAACATTTACCACATCTGCATTATCACTAGGAACACATTTCATCACTGCATCATATGCAGGCGACATAAACAATACGGCAAGTACGTCATCTGCTCTGACACAAACAGTAAATCAATCTGCTACAACCACGTATGTATATTCATCAGCAAACCCATCACCTTCTGGGCAACCAGTAACATTTACAGCCACGGTATACACATCATCATATGGTGCCATACCTGATGGCGAGACAGTGACATTTCTTGAGGGCAACACCACAATTGGGACAGGCAATACAACAGGCAGTGTTGCAACATTTACCACATCTGCATTATCATTAGGAACACATTCCATTTCCGCATCATATGCAGGTGACACAGATTATTTAGCAAGCACGTCAGGTACTGTCCTACAGACTGTACACCAGTCCACTACAACTACCATATCGTCATCACCCAGCTCATCAACATATGGTCAACCAATAACATTTACAGCTACGGTATCGCCATCAAATGGCACCATACCTGATGGCGAGACAGTGACATTTCTTGATGGCTACACCACAATCGGTGCAGGTACAACAGCAACCGGTGTTGCAACATTTACCGCCTCTTTATTATCCGTAGGAACACATTCCATCACTGCATCATATTCAGGTGACACAAATGATGCGCCAAGCACCTCCACTGTTCTTACACAGGTTGTGAACAAGAGTGCAACTCAGATAACTGGCAATGCAACAAAATGTTCCGGTCTAGCTTCATGTACTTATGCAATTAGTGGAGGATCTGCATCAGCCTCTGCGGGAGTAGGAGGATATGTTGGTCAATCTCCTTTGCTGTTTTCAAGAGGTTCGGTCAGCTTTCTATTGCCAGGTGAGTCAACTGTCACATATGCAACAGGCGTATACAATGGACAGGCAGTTCTTTCAGGCTATAGTAGTACAGCAGGAACTCTATACACAGTAACTGGACAATTTTCTGCAATCGATTCTAATACTGGAAAAATAGTTACTGGTTCTACACATGATGTAATAGGTATCAAGGGACATAGCGGACGAGGTGGGGGTATTTACTTTACTCTAGTTAATGGCAGTATTGGCATTGTTCCAACAAATGTCGATGGCACAAAAACCACGGTAACATGCAATCCAACATCTGTAACTAGCGGCAATGCTTCGACTTGTACCGTCAATGTTACTGATTCTGCAAGTTCATCTAATGCTCCAACTGGTACGGTAAGTTTATCGGCATCAAATACTGGACTTGGTACTTTGAGCTCCTCAACCTGCACTTTATTGTCTGGAAGCTGCTCGGTTGTGTTCAAAACAAATCACGAAGCAGGAGGCGGAACCACCTCAATCTATGCATCATACAATGGCGATGGTACACACTATACAAGTGCAAGCAGTACATCGATCTACGTTACTGCGCCAAGTGGCGATGACTAGTGAAATACTGTTGTTCAGATGATATCTTACCAATGATTCTAACTCTCACAAGTTTGAATTCCAATAATTAACAATTAGAAAATTATTCAGTATGGTGGAGGCTGTACTATGAGCAGGCCCCTCATTGTGGGTTGGTGAAATGTGCACAAGTAAGTAAATGTTCCAGTGGTATTTGCAACAAATGTTATTGTTTTATTCTCACGTGGGTGTACAACAACATCAATGTTGTTGTACGGCTTGTCATAGATAGTAAATGAATGATTGTCTCCGCCAGGCTCTTCAATGTTAAAGAAGTGAATTGCCACTTGATCTCCTTTGAAGACAGCAATGACTGGCATGCTATAGGTATCACGCGGCATTCCCATTTCGGTCTCATTAAAACCAGGTATTTCACTATCAAATAGGTAAAATTCCTTATGCTTTCCAACATATTGTTGTGTATTATTTTGTTGTATATTTTGATTATTTTCATGCTGGGTGGTCAAGAAGGGTACTGTGATGGCAAACAATGCAATAGCAATTGCAGTAATAGACATGCCTAATATTATTACAGTTGTAGTATTTGTTGCCAACATGAATTTTCATTATCCGTAGATTTTAACGGTGTCTTCCATTCTCATAGATGAGAATGGAAGAGTAGAATATTATACATTATGGAAAATTTATTGTTGTGAATAAAAATATCTATTAGCACCATGCGACAAGATAGCGTAGACAATGCCATTTGTGAATGTAGGTAAGGAAAACTCGGATTCAATCGAGCTCTATTATGAGGATCATGGATCTGGCAAACCAGTTGTGCTAATCCACGGGTACCCGCTTAGCGGAGCTTCATGGGAAAAGCAAATTCCAGTCTTGCTTGACGCAGGATTTCGTGTCATAACATATGATCGCAGGGGCTTTGGCAACTCAAGCAAGCCTGCAACAGGCTATAACTATGATACATTTGCCGAAGACCTTCACAAGCTTGTGAAACATCTGGGGCTGCATGATTTTTCTCTTGTTGGTTTTTCGATGGGAGGTGGCGAAATTGCCCGATACTTTGGAAAGTATGGATCCAAGGGAATCAAAAAGGCAGTCTTCATATCTTCCGTTCCGCCTTTTTTGCTTAAAACGCAAGACAATCCTGAAGGAGTAGACCAATCTGTCTTTGATGGGATCCAAAAAGCAGTAGCAGCTGATCGTTATGCATTCTTTACAGAGTTCTTCAAGAATTTCTTCAATACTGATTTGCTTCTTGGAAAGAGAGTGAGCGAACAGACAGTACAAGCATGCTGGAATTTAGCCGCTAGTGCGTCTGCCACAGCAAGCTATGCATGTGTTCCTACTTGGCATGAAGATTTCCGCAAAGATCTTTTACGAGTTGATGTGCCAACCCTAGTCATTCACGGTGATGTGGATCGTATTGTTCCCCTATCTGCATCAGGGGAAAAAACAGCAAAGCTAGTCAAAGGGACACGACTAGTTGTAGTAAAGGATGGACCACATTGCATATCATGGACACATGCAGATGAAGTAAACTCTGCATTACTTGACTTTCTCAAGAGCTGATTCACTAATCTGGTCACATCAATTTGATAATATAATTTTGCAAATCATGTGACCCAGTTTTTCATTAGCTAGTCAAAATATCTGAAAAGATAGTATAAACATTATGCAATTGAGATACAAAAACCTACAACTTGTCCAAGGCGGAGTTCAAACAACATGATACCTGTAAGTGAAGAGGTCCTAGTTGAGGCCGTAGAAAAGATCAGCAAAAGCGTAGTAAATATCGCAAGTGTCAGAATGATTCAAGATCAGGTATTTCGAGTATTTCCTGTTGAAGGTGTAGGCTCTGGGGTGATAATTAACGCGGGCGGTTACATTCTAACCAATTACCACGTAATAGATGATGCACAGAGACTAGGGGTAACCCTATCTGACGGCAGAATGTTCAAAGGAAAAGTTGTTGGGGTAGACCCGCCAACCGATTTGGCCGTAATAAAAATAGAAACAAAAGAAGAAATCCCA
Source organism: Nitrososphaerota archaeon (assembly GCA_013288545.1). Classification (GTDB taxonomy): domain Archaea; phylum Thermoproteota; class Nitrososphaeria; order Nitrososphaerales; family Nitrosopumilaceae; genus Nitrosotalea. Next base: position 3,781 of record JABDBR010000049.1, read on the forward strand.
GTTGCCAAGCTTGGAGATTCAAGCAATCTCAAGGTTGGTCAAATAGTACTTGCAGTAGGAAATCCATTTGGTTTGACTGGAGGTCCAACAGTAACATCTGGAATTGTAAGCTCGCTTAACAGGGCAATTCAAACGGAAAATGGAATGTTAGAATTGATCCAGACTGATGCTGCAATAAATCCTGGAAATTCTGGGGGACCACTAGTAAATACCGCAGGCGAGGTAATAGCAATCAATACTGCAAACATGCCTTATGCACAAGGAATAGGGTTTGCAGTTCCAATTGATACTGCAAAATCAATCTTAAAGGAACTAATTGAGAAAGGTCGTGTTAGCAGACCATGGATTGGAATAACATCCATGAAGATAACCCGCCACTTGGAAAGATACTATAGATTACCTGTAAGCGAGGGTATACTTGTAATACAAATCGAGCCCTTTAGTCCTGCTGACAATGCTGGTATGAGAAAGGGAGACATCATACAAGAAATAGACAAAAACAAGATTGATGAGCCTACTCAGATCTCAGAATACATCCATAAAAAACAGGTAGGAAATACTATTACATTAACAGTCAATAGAAACGGAAAATTAATTCAAGTTTCTTTGCAGCTAGAAGAGAATGCCATTAATTATAACCGCTGAAAAAACTAATTTTTTA
>JABDBR010000050.1 GCA_013288545.1 Nitrososphaerota archaeon
ATCTGGAAACGACAGATTGCTTGTAGTAGGTGTTAGTGCGAACAAAATCAATGCTATATCAGTCACATTTGGAGGCGTGTCACTAACACAAAAAGTCATGTCATTTTACAATAATGATGCCGAGTTTTGGTATCTCAAGAACCCAACCGGTACTGGAAACATCGTGGTTACCATGGGAGGATCCACCCAAGCCATAGTTGGAGCTTACTCATTTTCTGGAGTAAACCAGACAAATCCATTACCTAATAGTGTAACAAACCACAATGTTGTTGCTAGTAGTCCAACAATATCATTAACAACTCAATATCAAAAGAGCTGGGTGCTTGATCTACCTTCAATCTATGGCGGATCTACACTTGGATCTCCTACCTGTACACAACAATGGAATATCAACATGCCAAATACAATTACAGGTGCATCAAGCTCGACAATGGCACAATCACCAGGTTCTGTTACATGCAACTGGACTTCAAGTTCAGGTGATTTGTGGGACGATGTTGCAGTTGAATTAAAATCAGACTAGCTTTCAAACCATTTCATAAATCAAGATCATCGAGATTTTTTCAATGCATATATTTTCTGGCAATATATTAGGTTCTTCCTGTTTATCAGTGACTCTGAGTTCTGGCAATAGCTATTTATTGAAATATTCTAGTCCTAGATTAAAATGAAATTTGAGAAACGCGAAATTCTTCTAATTGTTGGAATTTTGTTTATTATGATAGGTGTGATGGCTTTACCTCACATGAATCTAATCTACTCTGTTACAATCGCAATTTCATTATATTTTGCAATCCGAGTGTTTATTGGAAGGAGAAAAAAACAGATTCAAAAAGAAGTTGGCCAGGGTATCTGCGCAGTATGTGGGGCAAAAGTTGTTGAGGGCAAGTGCCCAAAATGCGATACAGCCTAGAAAACCGTTAATCTAATTTGGTACAAATTCTACGTACGACTTATAATGCTTGTAGGGGATCTTTTGGCTATGCAAATTATGGCATATTGGGCATTAACAACTAGCTCAACTTTTGCACCATCAATACCTAAAATTACAAATCTGGCCTTGAAATGGTATTAAAGATGAAATACGCTAGCATGTACTCTATTGCGGGAATTCTTGTCTTACTTGTAATTGGGCAAAGCTATGCTGCAAGTGGACAGACTGTTTTGATTGCAAACCATGTTGTCATAAATGAAGTAGAGCTAAACCCAATGAGCGATGATACCAAGTCTCCTGCACAATGGGTTGAACTGTACAATCCTACAAACTCTCCTGTAAACATTGGCGGCTGGACAGTCGGTGCAACCACTGGACTAAGACAAGCATACACAATATCTGCAGGAACTACAATCCAAAGTCAACAGTTTATTGTATACCATTATGTGCCAATATGGTTCCCACATGCTGGTGCTGTGATCCAGCTCATAGGCTCAGACGGTACAATGATAGATCAAACTCCTCCGCTATCTGACACACAAGGTGACGGCAACACTTGGCAAAGAATCTATGATGGCCTTAGCACAGGCTCACAAAACGATTGGGCATACAAGAGTGGAACTCCTGGTTTTACAAATGGAAAGCCACCGACAACTACTACAACAACACAACTTTCAATCTCTGTATCATCTGACAAGCAGAACTATACCTTTGGAGACTTTGTAAACATTGGAGGACAAGTTTCACAACTTGTCAAAGATTCTGCAGTGTCATCAATTCCACAAACTGTTAATCTAGTTTTGTCAGGACCACACGGATTCCAGAAAACATTTACACTATATCCTGGAAACGATTTAAAATTTTCAACATCTACAAAAACTGATCAAGTCTTGGGATTCGCTGAAGGAACCTATACTATTTCTGCATCGTATGGCGGTACACAAGCATCTTCTACATTTTCGCTCAGCTCTGCAGCATTTATTCCTCCGACACAAGCTGCTGCAACTACAATGGTGGTATCAACAGACAAGTCCAACTATACAGTTGGGCAACCTATTGTTCTGCTGGGCACTGTTTCAAATGTGATTCCGCTTACTCCTGTACAATACAAGGTCTATGACCCAACTAATGTCTTGATATATCAGGGAACTCTATTTCCAGACGCTCAAGGAAAAATAACTTCTGTAAACCAGTACCAAAGCAGTGTTGGTAGCTCTGGACTGGCTATTAACAGCGTCAATCCTGTTTATGGGATATATCGAGTGACTGCAACTTATGGTGGTGCATCTGCTTTTACCACATTTGTATTGGTATCATCACAGGCACAAGCTCATGTGATAACATTGTCAACTGACAAAATTGCATATGCTCCGGGTGAAACTGTAACCCTCAAAGGAAGCACACTGCTCCAGGGATTGCAAAATCTTGGACTAAACCCCAGTCTGCAAATAATCCAGACAACTGTTGGAGGAAGTAGTGGAACTCAAACATCTGGAAACCGTGGTGTGGTTCCAAACACTGTAAATGTTAAAACCATCGTGAATCTTCAAACTGATAATACTTTTACATACAAGTTTGGCCTTGTTGGAACATCTGACGGTCTAGGAAATTACCGAGCAGTTGTTTCATTGCCTCAAGGTACTGCAGAAGCTGATTTTGTTGTTGTAAATAATCCGACAGATTACAAACCCACAAGCTCGCCATCGACTCCGTTTAGCATTGCTACAGACAAAAGTTCGTATGCGTTAGGTGACCCAATAGCAATATCTGGAAAAATCCTAAATCCAATCCAGATCTCAACCCAAAACGCTGGAGCTACTGTAAATATTCTGGTGTTAAACTCTACGGGATCTGCATTAACTTCTGGAGGCAGCTTCAAAAATAATCTAGGTGTACCTACACAAAACGCTCTCTCTTACTTTGCATTTCCTGATGCTAACGGTAACTTTCAGGTACAACAGATAATTCAAACTGGAATATTCCAGCCAGGGACCTATACGCTCAAAGCGTCTTACAGTAACTTGGTGACCTCAACAACCTTTACAGTGTATGATCCTCTTGCAACAGGTTTGCAGGGCCCAATATCTGTAAGCACAGACAAAAAAGTCTACGGAATTGGAGATACTGTACAATTGTCTGGAAAAGTTTCAGCACAGGTGGGCACATCATCTTTTACTCTGAGCTTGGTAAAGCCCGATGGGGAACAAGCATCATTTCCTCTGCCTGTAACAAATGGTGCGTTTTCATGGACTTGGACAATACCGAGTACTGCAAAAACTGGTGCCCAAACAATAACTGACAGGTCTGTTTCACCCGTATTTGATCCCACACTCAATGTATATGGAATTTATAGAATAAAGATAACTTCAGCAAACGCAAATTCTGATCTGTTCTTCCAAGTATCCAAAAGCCCTCAACCAAATCAGGACATTGCCCCAATCGTATTAATGACTGACAAGACAGATTACTTGTCAACAGATGTAGCAAAAATATGGGGAGAAGTTATCCCGATACAAAACGCCGCCTCTCAGGATACATCATCTACAGTTCAAGTCTTGATTTATTCAAATGATGGACAGCAGATATACCGCGGTGATGCAACTGTCAACCAGGGAGGACAATATTATGTTACAGTGCCATTCCACACTGGTGTCTGGAAGACTGGCACCTACAAGGTTTATGTCCAGTACAATACAAATAGGATAATTGGATCGTTTAACGTGACTGATCCATATACTACAAGTTCTGACAAGTTACAACTCTTCATGACAACTGATACTGACAAGTATCTTCCTGGCCAAACTGTTCTTGTGACTGGACGAACAAGCTATATTATTTCTCTTAACAATGTGGATCTTGCGTTTGGCTTGACAAATGATATTGTAATCAATGAAGGGCAAGCAATATCGAAGAAAGGAAGTGTGGTGCCAAAAGCTACCGTTCCATTTGATCAATTCGGT
>JABDBR010000051.1 GCA_013288545.1 Nitrososphaerota archaeon
CAAAGTGAGGAGTGTGATATTTTGGATGAATGGAGCTAAAGATGTATGGTAGGTTGTATTGTCTGCCCATTGCAAAAGATACACGACTAGAAGAAAATGTAGTGGCACTAAGAGCTGCAATACTTGAAACAAGTCCTCCTACAAAGACAAGTGTTGTTCCATATGGGATTAGATATCCTGCAGCCTTTGCAATTCCGACATCACGGTTATCTCCGATGAACTGCCACACCTCTTTTCCAACCTTTGATGAATCAATTCCACCAAGAAAAACAAAAGTGAATACGATGTAAAGTACAGTCACTACACCAAGTGTTATGAAAATTGCTCTTGGTATGTTCTTTTTTGGATTCTTTACCTCTTCTCCGGCCTGGACAATTATCTCATAGCCTTCAAAAGCGATAAATGTAATTCCCATTGCCAAGATAAATCCAGTTATTCCCTTTGGAACAAAATGCTGAAAGTTTACTGCCCAGTCATGGTTGACAAAACTCATTGCATAAATTCCGGATGCTATGAGAATTATGATGATTATAATCTGCATGAACGTTAATCCGTTTCCAATTTTTCCTGTCAGTGAAACACCTCGATAGTTTACATATGTAAAAAGCACTATGGATAATATTGCAATAATTTTTTCAAGTGGAATTCCGCCATACTGCGCCGCAACTCCAACGTTTGTCAGTATGCTTCCAAAAAAGTCTCCAATTGATACTGCATACAAGCTTCCTGCTATCATGTGGGCAAACCAAGCTATCCAACCACTGATGAACGCATTTGGTCTTGGGAGTCCCTCTTTTACCCATCTGTAACCTCCTCCAGCTTCTGGAAATGCAGAGCCAAGTTCGGCATATGTCAAGGCTGTAAAGAAGCTGATAATTCCGCTGGCAAGAAATACAATCAAAAGCGCTGGCCCTCCCTCGTGCATTGCAGGGCCTACCAGGTTGAAGATTGCACCCCCAATCATGGCTGCAATTCCAATCATCGTTATGTCTAGCAATGAGAGGCTTCGAACAAGCCCTGCATGCGAATCATGTTCCATTGGTCTATTCGTGAAGGGCTGGTTGGTCGAATAAATCTCTACTTGTAGATCTACACTAATTAGGAATGATTTTTCCGGTTCCCAATGCTAAAATAACTAATTCACTGTTACATGTCAAGTGCGAGCCGGTGAACGATCACTGCCACGGCAGAGGAAACTCCTCCCTCCATGCAGCAAGTGTGATCCGGAGACGGATAGTCAGAGATGATTGGCAACAGCACAGAAAAAAATCCGACCTGGCGTACTATGATGGTAAAGCCTGAGGTTTCCAGTACAGGAATGAAAAATCTGTCCCACGCGGAGAAAGGCCAAATCAAACAATAAGCGCTGCACTTTGTTTAGGTAGGCCGCATAGCGTAATATCGTGAAAACAGAAGGAGGGTTACGGCTGGCGCGCACTTTATTTTAAAATAGAAATATTTTTTTTAAAAATGTTTACTCTTTCTTTTCTTCGTCGAACTTGTCTGCCCAGTGTTTTCTATCTTCATACTGGAATGTTGGTGGTGGGCTATTGTCTACGCCTCTCTTGGCTGCATCTTTCATCTTTTTATTGCTCCACCAGAAGATGCCTCCAGCAATTACTGCTGCAAATCCTGCCATCGCGTATATTGTCATGGTTGAAAGGCCTTGTGCTGTGGAAACACCCGTGGTGGTAGATGTTTGTGCTGTTGTTGAAATGGCTGGGTCTCCTTGGACTTCGTATCCATTTGCATGTCCATCTGCATCTATTGTACCTGAACTTGCTCTTTCAATTACTGTCAAATGATATTTGGCATCTGCTGTAAAATCTACATCTGTGTTTTGTGTTTTTAATGATCCTTGGTAAATGTCACTTTGTCCATATGCAAATCCTGTTACTGCTACTTTTTGTCCACCGTAACCATATCCTACGGCATCGCTGAGTGTGTATGCTGGGTCAAAAAGGCTGTTCCACTTTTCAATTGGGTATCCTACAAGTGCACTTGCATCTATCAAGTTTGATTGTAATGTGCTCTCTGCAGCAGTACCCTTCAATACTGTGTATACGTCAGGTAATTGATTCTGTATTATTCCTAATGGTGAATTAATGTCCAAGTCTCCAAGGTTTGAAGTTGAAATGACTACTGGGCCTGTCATCTTAAATCCCATCCATGATATGTCAAATACCGTGGGTACATCTCCTCCACCTTTGTTTAATACATATCCATTCAATATTGGAGTTAATGCTATTCTGTAATCAATGGTAGCTCCCTTGTCATCACCATTTATCTGAACTTGATAATTTACTGTCAAATTTGAAATTGTTGCAGTAGTCTTTCTGTCGGTTGCAAACTCTGTGTTTATGTTCTCCATGAATGCCTTGATGCTTGTATTATTACTAGAAGTGTCAGAAAATGATATTGTCATGTTCTTGCCGTTCAAAAGATCTTTTAATTTTCCGCCGCCTGAATAGTCGATTGCGACGTTCTTTGTAAATACGAACTGTGGCGTGATTGGAGTTCCAGCAATTGGTAAATATGCATTAAAATCTACGGTTGCAAATATTGGAGACATTGTTCCACAAACCAATAAACCCAAAATTGCTGATGCTAAAAGAACTCTCTTAGTCACGGAAGTGAATTTTCTTCAGGATAGTAATAAATCTTAGCATTGATTTTACCAAATGACAATTTTTGTGTCATGCATTGGCAAGAGTAATATTTAGTTGGTGTAAGTTACTAACTTCACAGGGTAAATAAAAAAATGATTACAATTCTTGCAGGTGGAACAGGTTCTGTCAAACTGGTACGAGGTATAGCTACTCAAACCAGAGATATCTCTGTAATATCAAATGTTGGCGACAACTATTGGTTGTATGGTCTGTACATTTGTCCTGATATTGATACAATTCTCTACGGACTGGCAGATATTTTGGATACTGACAAGGGTTGGGGAATAAAGAAGGATACATACGGATTTTTACGCCAAATGGAGATGCTTGGAGAAGAAAATTGGTTCAACATTGGTGACAGGGACGCTGCAATTCATCTCTTGAGAACTAATATGCTCAAGAACGGAAAGAACCTGTCTGATATCACAGAATGGATGTGCCAGAAATTTGCAATTGATGTAAAAATTATACCAGTTACTGATAACAGTGTAGAAACAAGAATTGTTACCACTAAAGGAGATCTTCATCTTCAAGAATATTGGGTAAAGCACAAAGGGCTAGACAAAGTTGATGGGATAAAATATGTTGGTGCTGACAAGGCGCGTGCAAACCCTGCTGCAGTAAACGCAATACATGATTCAAAGCTTGTAATAATTGCACCAGGTAATCCTCTGACTAGCATTGGACCAATTTTATCCATCAAGGGAATAAGAAAAGAATTGTCCAAGTCAAAGAAAAAGGTTGTAGTTGTTAGCCCGTTGATAGGAAATACTGCAATTAGTGGCCCTGCAACTAAATACATGGAAGCTGCTGGAATGGAAGTTTCAGTTTATGGTCTTGCAAAAATGTATTCTGAAGTTGCATCACACATGGTGATTGATTCTTCGGACAGAGCACTAACTAGAAAAATAGAAAACTTGGACATGAAAGTTT
>JABDBR010000052.1 GCA_013288545.1 Nitrososphaerota archaeon
ATACTATTATTTTACAAATCCGCAAGGAAAGATAATTGATGATGGCAAGCAGCAGGTCTCTCAGAATGGTTCCATGAAAATAACACTTTTGCCTGAAAAGACAATGAATCTTGATCTTGGCTCTAATGACATACAGATGTTTGTAGTATCAAAACCAAGTTTGACTTTGCAAGAACTGGTTTTTCAGACACATCATACAGATGTTTGTAGTATCAGATGCTGCATACAAGCCAGACATGTACCACTCTAGTTTTCTTGTGACCCAAGGACAAATCCAAATTCCTAAGGAGGGTATGCCTGCAGGTATTGTACCACTTGAGACAAATTATGGATATGCGATTGGTGGTCTGATATTTGCAGGTGCTACTGTTGTAGTGATTGTATGTGTTGCAAAAAAGAGGAGAACTAGACATGGGGTTTAAAAAATTTCTTGCCAAGCGCGCCATTACAATGTTTGGCGTTTTGATGGCAACACTTCTTGTTACAATAATTCTTGTGGGCTCTAATATGGACTCGATATCAAAACAAAGCGCTGCACTAGAGATACGGCAGCAGGTCACAAACAATAAGAGCCTTCTTTCAAGTTTTAAAACAACTGAACAGCTTGATTCGTATATTGCAAACCAAATAAAACAAAGAATTACGGCACTTGGTCTTGACCAACCTTGGTACTCTCCGCAAAGAATTGGTTTGTCAATGTACAAAATTTTAACACTAGACTTTGGACACGCCAAGTTTCTTACAAGCGACAGCGGCTCGTCTGATGTCAGGGATATTATACTTGAAAAACTTCCAAGGACAATACTTCTTTTTACAACAGCCACTGCTATAGTATCTGTACTTGGAATATTTTTGGGAACCGTTGCAGCAAGCAAGGTAAACTCTAAACTTGACAAGATAACATCTGGATTTGCAATAATATCAAGCAGTTTTCCTGTCTGGTGGATTGGTGTGCTGATGATCTTTGTCTTTGCATTTTTGTATCCAATATTTCCTGCAAGGGCAACTCCTGATCTTTCCGTAACCGACCCTGGATACTGGGGGTCTCTTTTGTATCACATGGCACTTCCATTGATAACACTTGTAATTATCGGATTTGGTTCCTGGGCATACTTGGTGAGAAATTTCTTGGTTGGTGTACTGCAGGAGGACTTTATCACGGCAAAAAGGGCTGCAGGAATTGATGAAAAAACGCATACTGTACTCACATGCACTCAAGAATGCAGCACCGCCAATAGTTACAATTCTTGCACTAAGCCTATCTGGCTCTCTTGGGGGTGCAATAATCACAGAAGCAGTATTTGACTGGCCTGGGATGGGCAGGCTATACTTTGAGGCAATCAGTGTATTGGATCTGCCTGTGATAATTGGGGCGACATATGTGCTGACTGCATTCTTTCTTGTCAGTGTCTTTGTCGCTGATGTACTGTATGGATACTTTGATCCTAGGGTGAGAAGAGAATGAGTTTTTCAACTAGAATGATATGGAAAGAATTTTCCCACAGCAAAATTGGGATTGCAGGAATTGTAATACTTGTCATTCTTTTTTCCATGTCTGCTATTGCGTTTGTGACAATACCTCTTGACAGTTTCAAGACATGGAACGATCCTACAAGCTGGCTGCAGTATCCAAAATCTGCCCAGCCTGCATGGGTAAACTATTTCCAGTCTGAAAAAATTCCGGAACACTTGATTATAAAGCCTGCAAGCATGTCGCAACAAATAGGCTCTGTTTATTTTTTGACAGACTCGTTTGTATTTAATTACAATTATGATGGATTTCCAAGTGATTTTATCTACCAGTATACTGCACAGTACAGTGGATCACCACTGTTACAGATGTCTGTGACAAGGCCTGATGGAGTAGAGATACAGATTATTTCCATATCACTGCCTTTTGCAAGTTCTACTGTAACATACAGCAGCATGATATTTTCAACACAGGATGTGATTGCAAAAAATATTGCAAGTGCCAAAAATAAATATGCGTTTTCACTTGATGATATTTCATCTGAAAAGATTATTTTCTCAAAACTTGACCAAAACCAGATCCTAAAGGGGCAGTATGTCTTTCGTGTACATCTGTATGATGTGTCTGAAAAACCAGTTCTTGCAAAGTCAAACTTGGTTTTGGGTGGCAAAGTCTATGGCATCATGGGAACTGATGAACTGAGGCGGGACCTGTCAGTTGGATTGTTATGGGGAACACCACTAGCGCTCTTCATAGGGATTACAGTATCAATTGGCTCTGTAGTACTTGGGCTAGTTTATGGAGTGTATGCTGGGTACAAGGGCAGGGCAACAGATGAGGTGCTGATGCGCTTCAATGATATCATCTATGCAATGCCTGCCCTTCCACTCTTGATTATCCTGGCAGTGACTATTGGAAACAGCATATTTCTGATGGTGGGATTTCTTGTGGTCTTTGGCTGGGTGGGAATAGCCAAGGTATCAAGAAGCATGGCATTACAGATAAAGACACTCCAGTATGTAGAGGCCGCAAAACTGATGGGGCAAAAAGACTATAAGATAATCTTCAAGCACATTTTACCGCAACTTCTTCCATATGCATTTGCAAGCATTGCAATTTCAGTTCCAGCTGCAATCACTACTGAAGCAGGTCTGAGTTTTTTGGGACTGGGTGATCCAAGTTTTCCTACCTGGGGACAGATACTCCATGATGCAAGTTCCTATAGTGCAGCCGCGCGCGGGATGTGGTGGTGGATACTGCCTCCTGGAATAATGATTGCAGTAACAGGACTTGCGTTTGTATTCATGGGACAAGCGATGGATGGCATCATAAATCCAAAACTGAGACATTGATATTTTTTATTCTGGTTTTTTCTTGGAATTGAATTTGGAAATGTACGCCTGAATCAATGAATTAGTTGATTCCATAACTACCTAAATGCGATGTCGTATACACATTATCGTGCCGTCTTTTACAACTGGATCATGCATGAAGTGTGGGTATCAAGCAAAACCAAGAAAAGACTATTCTGTTGATATGGAAATCAATACTTGCCCAAAATGCCACAATGCATTGACATGAAAATTTCATTCTTTGTGTCTATGCATATGAGATTCATTGGCTGATTTTCTTATTCTGGTCTTCATAGGTATTGTTAAATCTACAGCTTAATCTGATGTAAACCATGAACAAGAAAAAAGCTTTAGCTGAATCGATTAAAATCTATAAAACGAGACTTGATCAAGTAAATGAGAAGCTCAAAGGGCCAAATCTTAGCAATGAACAAATCAGAACTTTGGAATCTGAAAAAAAAATTGCCAGCGAAGAAATGATGAAACTGGAAACCAAGTAGAAATTTCATTTTACACTCTTTGTTTT
>JABDBR010000053.1 GCA_013288545.1 Nitrososphaerota archaeon
CCGTCATCTGGTTTTTCATCATGGCATTCCAGTATTACATTTTGTGCATCCTCCAAGCAGTCAGATAGCCAATAGGAAGAATCTTCTATAGTTTGCACCATTGATACATTTACTTTTTCCACATTAGACAAGTTTGCATCTGATTGTATTTCCTTTGGTTTATCCGGAGATACAGGTTCAGGATCATTTTGGAAGGAATCAGCTTTTACATATTCCACATTTTCAAGCATTGCACACTTGTGCCTCTGCGGCAAGAGATGATTTGTACAGTAAACATACCCGCACAATTTACAGGATTTGCTGAGTGTTTCATCCATTTTGATACCATCATAGGTGCAATATTTGTCCGTGATTTTATGGCATTATTGGTTTAAGATAAAGTAGAGTGTGTTCGGATTTGACTAAAAGGTATATGACATCTGAGTGCAAATCAATATCAAAACTTGGATTTAATGTACCGTATCTAGGTCTTGTCAAAATTCTTTTCATGGATTGATCCAAAAAACTTTCCCCATACAACTTATCAACTATAAAAAACAAGATGTTGGTATTGTTGGGGATTGGTAGAGTTATAGGAAATTATCAGACGCATCATTTTGTAAACATGCTAGCCATATCTGCAATACTTGGAACATTTATCGTATTTGCCTTCGGACCTGCATTTGCCCAGACTGCAGTGCCAGACCAGCCAATAGGACTAACAGCAACTGCAATTTCTTCCACAAGTATTAGCCTGAATTGGAGTCCACCTCAGAACAATGGCGGCTCGCCAATTACAGGATATGAAATTGATTACAGGGTCGCTCCAAACACATCATATGCTACTGCTGCCACACTAAACAATGTCACAACATACACTCACACTGGTCTTATTACAGGCAAGACATACATTTACAGAGTTTCTGCCATCAACATAGTAGGTACCGGAAGCCCATCACCTGAAGCCCCTGCCACTCCAAATATCAACTCTGCACCGCCAAAACACATTGCTCCAAATCCTCCACAGAATCTTGTTGCAACAGTATATTCATCAACCCAGATAAATCTCTCATGGGGTGCTCCAGCATCAAATGGAGGACCGGCTACATCAGGATATAAAATTGATTATAAACTAGATTCTGGAAACTTTACAAATATCGTTACAAACTCGGGTAGTACATTTACGGCCTATTCTCATACCGGACTGCAAACAGGTCACACATACACTTACAGGGTTTTTGCGATAAACTCTGTTGGCACTGGTAACCAATCCAACACTGCAACTACAACACTGACACAGGTCCTTACAGCTCCTGGCTCACCCACACTTTCTGCAAACCCTTCTTCTGCTACAAGTGTAAGCTTGTCGTGGATTCCGCCTTCAAATGATGGTGGGTCTGCAATTACAGGATACAAGATTGAATATGCAAACGGTACATCGCAGTATGTCGTACTTGTTTCAAATACAGGTAACTCACAAACTGGATACATTCACAATGGACTTGTTACAGGTACAAGCTATTCATATCGTGTCACTGCGATTAATTCCATCGGTCTTGGAAATCCATCAAATGTCGTAACGGTACAACCTCAAGAGACAAAGACTCCGACGATTACAACTGCAATTGCAGTATCTCCAACCAGTGCCCAGTTATCATGGATAGGACCATCCCAGACATATGGCCAGGTTGTCAGCGGATACAAAATTGACCAAGTCATTAACGGTAACTTTTTGCCAGTTGATGATACCGCAAGCAGTGTCACAAGTTATACAATTCCAAACCTTACAACAGGCAAGACATACACTTTTGCTGTAACTGCATTATTGTCTGGTGGATCCCAGACCAATCCATCACCGCTTGTTTCTATCACACCAACTAGCACATCGTCAGCACCAGGTGTATCTAACCAACCACCACCAACTCAAGTGCCTCCACAAAACCTAGCATTGCCAGATCCTCCATCAGGAGTTAATGCAACTCTAATCTCCAAGAATACGGTCCAGTTGTCATGGGTATTGCCATCAAACAATGGAAAACTCCCAGTCACAGGATTCAAAATTGAATCAAAGACCGGAGACACTGGTACGTGGTATATCATTACTTCAAACACAGGCATTCAAACAGCATTTATCAAGTCAGGGCTCCAGGTCGGTACAACTTACTATTACAGGATATCATCTACAAGCAGTGTAGGCACTAGTCAACCCTCAAACCAAGTCTCAGTTACTACCCAGTCTGACTCGAGCCAGCCACCAGTACAATCACCCCCGCCTATACTGCAACATTCTCAGGGAATGATTTCTGTCTTGAATACCACATCAACCATTAGTTACGACATTGCAGGGGGGCAGTTACTTGGAATGGGCATAGACCCTGAGACTTTTTCCTTGAGTATTAATCTCAAGTCTGACAGTGCAGGAACATTATCTGTCCAGATTCCAAGAAACATGATGGATGCAAAGAAAGCAGACGGTACAGATGATACATACATCGTTACAGACGACAAGAGCCTTGCCCAGTTTAATGAAACCAAGGCTGCAACATACAGGACACTTGTGATATCATTTCCTGCAAATACATCGCACATTTCCATTTATGGAACAACTGCAGTACCGGAATTTCCAGTTGCCGTTCTAGTGTTCATCCTGGCATTTATTCCGGTAATCATATTCTCAAGAAGAATCATCAGGTACTAGCAATTTTTACGCTTGTACCGCATTTTTCATGCCTGTACCGTATTTTCTGTTTAAGGCAATCTCAGAAATATTTTTTCATATTTTGGACAGTATTCGGGCAATTTTATAGAAAAATTATACAAAAGACTTATCAACTGTACCGGACTTAAGTCAATCATGCCAAGAAAAGAATACAAGACGATAACAGTCAAAGTTGGCGCTTTTGACCAATTTGCAAAGGCAATGAAAAAGGCCAAGCAGGAAGATCCAACACTTGACAATAGCGTATTTCTAATGCAACTTGTAAGCAAGGGTCAAAAGAAGCGCAGTCGTTAGCATACAACATTCAAACAGACTTGAAAATATAGTCAAAATGTTTTTTTAGATTACAAATATAGTGTTAGCCTTTTACTGTAATGCCGACTGATTCATTCAAAGATAAGGTAAGATGTCTTGGTGCAGAAGTAGAGTTTTGTGAACCACTTGCAGCAGGAGAGCATTGACCTCTAAGATAGCTCCACTCTTCACATTTAGAGCCGTCAGGAAATGTACAGATGCCTGTTTGGCCTGAAGATGTTGTCTGGATGTCCAATTTTCCACCATGGTTCACACAGTAGACAGATGCAGGATTTGCAATACCAGTAGAGTTTGTAGTTGTGGTACTA
>JABDBR010000054.1 GCA_013288545.1 Nitrososphaerota archaeon
TTAGTAACGGTGCTGCTGCACTATCCTGGAATTTTCTTACTCAAATACCTGGGGCAGTAGGAAGTGATGACCCTGGTGGAATAGGTCCTGCTATTCAAGGAACTCTGGTGTTGATTGGATTGTCTAGTCTCATAGGAGTACCAGTTGGTGTTATGGGTGGAATATTTCTCTCAGAATATGGTAACAATAGATATGGAAGAACTGTACGATTTTTCAATGATGTTCTTGCAGAATTTCCAACCATAGTCATTGGAGTGTTTACATTTGTTTTGATTGTGTTGACTATTGGAAACTTTTCTGTTTGGGCAGGATCCTTTGCACTTTCTATTATCATGTTGCCTATTATAATGCGAACAACTGAAGAATCGCTCAAGTTGGTGCCTGTTACATACAGAGAAGCAGGTTATGCTCTTGGAATTAGGCGATGGCGTGTAGTCTTTACAATAGTACTAAGCGGTGCAAAGAGTGGTCTTGTAACTGGAATTTTATTGGCAGTTGCAAGAATAGCTGGAGAGACTGCACCTCTTGTATTTACAATTCTTGGAAGCAGTCAATTCATACAAGGTCTTGATGGACCAGTTGATGCGTTACCACTACGAATTTGGAGACTATCTTCTCTTCCATATGATAGTGCGGTAACTCAAGGATGGGGGGCTGCATTCATTCTAATAATTCTAGTTCTATCAATAAATATTGGTGTAAGGTATTTGTTCTTGCACAGAAAGAGACAGACTATGATAAAGTTCAAGAAACTAGGAAGTATGTCATGATGGAAACCATGACAAAGATTCCATTGAAAGATAATTCTACTGAGGACATAAAATACAAACTTATTGCAGAAAACATCTCTGCAAGCTATGATGGTATTGTTGCAGTCAAAAATGTCTCTATGAAATTCCGTGACAAGGCAGTAACTGCACTCATAGGACCATCTGGATGTGGAAAAAACAACATTTCTAAGATGTTTGAACAGAATGCATGAGCTTACAAAGAATGCAACATTGACAGGAAAAGTTTTACTTGATGGAGAGGATCTTTATTCAAATAAAGTGGATCCTATAATCAATAGAAGAAAAATAGGAATGGTATTTCAAAAACCAAATCCATTTCCTACCATGTCTATCTATGATAATGTTGCATGTGGCCTGAAGCTTAACGGGGTAAAAGATAAAAAAATAATCAATGAAGTAGTTGAAGGTTGTCTTAAGATGGCTTCACTCTGGGATGAAGTCAAGGGTGATTTGAAAAAACCGGGAATGAGTCTTTCAGGAGGTCAACAACAACGCCTGTGTATTGCTAGGGCACTTGCTATACAGCCGGAGGTCCTCTTGATGGACGAACCTGCATCTGCCCTTGATCCTATTGCAACTCAGAAAATTGAAGAAATGATCCAAGAGTTGAAAAAGGAATATACCATAATCATTGTGACACACAACATGCAACAGGCAACTCGAGTATCTGATTATACTGGATTTATGTATCTAGGAGATCTGGTAGAATTTGGGGAAACAAAACAGATCTTTGAAAATCCTAGAAACGAAATAACTGCAAAATACGTCCAGGGCCAGTTTGGATAGATATCATGACTCGTCTCATAGATCCGCACCTGGCAAATTTATCTGAAATGATGAAACAAATGTGTGACTTGTCAGTTAGCTGTACAAATCTTGCAATTGACGCATACTTGGGAGGACAAAATGCACGAAAAGAAGTTCATGAACTGTCAAGTCAAATGATGGATCTGTATGATAAAGTAGGTGAACTGACGTTTGAAATGATTCTTAGATATCAACCAGTTGCAAGCGATTTTAGACTCATACGCTCTTCTCTTGAGATTTCATACGGATTTACAAGACTTGGCAGATATGCATATGATATAACGCTAGTAAGAGATACTTTTGGCGATCTTTCTGACTGCAAAAATGAAGTGGTCTATACTTTGTCAGGTGAGATAAAACAGATGGTCAAACTTGCTGTAGAATGTTTTGCAACACTTGATCTGCAAAAAGCCAAAGAATTACGAACAGATGAAGATCTTGTTGACAAATACTATAACAAGCATCTGCCAATGTTGATCACACAGAGTAATGTCAAATGTGCGCTTGCCGATGCTTTGGTTTTGAGATACATGGAGCGAATGGCTGATCACGCTGCATTTGTAGGTGATTCTGTAAGCTATATTGTTACTGGCGCAAGAACATATCGTTAACTCTACGAAATTCATTTCATCTATATAGATTATTAATTAATATGCAAACTATGTTGACCAAGGGTAAATAGCATAATTTTCCTTTCAATATGATGACTAACAAAATCATTATGGGATTTACATTAATGTTAATCCTAATAGTGCCCGCAATGTCATTGCATGCAAGTGCACAGACAAGTCAGTCTTATACGATCACAGGAGCAGGGTCAACCTTTGTGTTTCCATTGATGGATACATGGAGAGTTGAATACAACAAAATAAACCAAAACATCCAACTCAACTACCAAGCAATTGGCAGTGGAGCCGGAATAAAGCTCTTGGAACAAAAAAGTGTAGACTTTGCAGCATCTGATGCTCCATTATCAGCTTCTGATGCAAAAGCAGCTCCTGGCGTACTTACAATCCCAGAATCAATCGGAGGAATAACAATTTCTTATAATATTCCGGGAATTGATAAAGGACTAAAATTAACAGGACCTGTTATTGCACAGATCTTTATGGGTAACATCACCTCGTGGAATGATCCTGCCATAGCCAGCATAAATCCTGGAATGAATCTGCCTAACCAAAAGATAGTAGTGGCTCACAGATCTGATGGATCTGGAACAACATATGCATTCACTGACTATCTTTCCAAAATCAGTCCAGACTGGAAGACTAAGATAGGTCAAGGCAAGTCAGTACCGTGGCCAACTGGTACCGGAGGTCAAGGAAATGCTGGTGTAGCCAGTATTGTAAAATCTACACAGTATGCTGTTGGATATGTTGAATTGGCATATGCCTTTCAAAATAAAATGACATACGCATTTGTCCAAAATGCTGATGGTAACTCCTTTGTAGAACCAACTCTTGATACGATAGCAGCAGATGCAGCGGCAGCCAGTGGAAACTTGCCAGCCGCAGACGGTGACTGGAGTAAAGTATCTATAGTAAACCAGCCCGGA
>JABDBR010000055.1 GCA_013288545.1 Nitrososphaerota archaeon
GGCAAGATAGAATCAGAAAAGGAACTAAGGGACTTTAAAGACAAAGAAGAACTCAAGTAATTTTCTATATTTTAATTAATTATAGTTTCAAATCAATTTGCTACGCTTACCATACCAATGAACAAAGAAATCAGGTTTGTTTTGGATAACGCTTTTTTACCCAAGTAAAATAGATACGGCGTGATAAAAAAATCTGAGATCATAGATATTGTAAGCAAGTACTCAGAGCCTACCATTGGCACACTTGGAAGTCATTCGGCCTTGGAGATAATGGACGGGGCAAAAGATGAGAATTTCAAGACAGTGGTGGTATGTCAAAAGGGAAGAGAGGTTCCTTATACGAGATTTTCAAGACTGGCAGACGAGATAATCATAGTAAAAAAATTCCAGGACATGTTATCGCCCAAGATCCAGGCAAGACTGAGAGATTCTAGTACCATTGTAGTACCGCACAGGGCACTTACGGCATATCTTGGATATGATGGTGTTGAAAACAAATTCAAGGTTCCATTGTTTGGAAACAGGGCTGTGTTCCAGGAAGAGGAGCGAGCCAACAAAAAAAACCAGTATTATTTACTGCAAAAGGCAAAGATACGATTTCCAAGACTGTTCAGGAATCCAAAAGATATTGACAGACCAGTCATAGTTAAAGTTCAGGAAAAAAAGCGCAAGCTAGAACGGGCTTTTTTTAACGTATCATCATATGCAGAATACAAAGACAAGACGGAGACCAAGATAAGACAGGGACTAATCTCAAGGGATGCACTCAAGACTGCAAGCATTGAGGAGTTTGTCATAGGAACTTATTTTAATTTCAATTATTTCCATACGCCAATATCAAAAGAAGTAGATTTTCTTGGAATAGAAAGAAGACTGCAAACAAATCTGCATGATTTTGTTTCGCTACCTGCAAAACAACAACTAGAGACAAATATCGAACTACAAAACATTGAGGTGGGTCACACACCTGCAAGCATAAGGGAATCATTACTTGAGAAAGTCATTGACATTGGAGACAAGTTTGTCAGTGCAGTGAAAAAAGAATATGCCCCAGGAATCATTGGCCCATTTTCTCTACAGAGTGTCATAACTCGTGACCTAGATATTGTAGTATATGATGTATCACTGCGAGTTCCAGGAAATCCAATTCTTGCCACAACCAGTCCATATACAAAATACAAGTATGGAGAAACTTTTGGAGTTGGACGCAGAATTGCCATGGAGCTAAAAATTGCCCAGCAAGAAGGAAAGCTAGAACAGGTATTGACCTAGGCTTCCATTTTCTCTTTTAACAGATTTTTTCGAACCAGGATTGGTATGTTGTAAAATGTTGCCAACGCAATTGCGTCTGATGCCCTATAGTTACGCATCACCAGATCATGTTTGCCAGTAAAGTAGACATTGGCGCGCAAAACACTCCCACTTTCATACACTTTAATTTTTACAAGGACAAGTTCGTTGAGTTCTGCAATTTCTTCTACCATGTTGTATATGGTTGGAATTGCGCCTCGTTGGCCCTCAGTAAAATTAGTTATATGCCTTGCAACCTCGCCTGAAAATGCGCGCATGTGAAACTCTTTGCCATCAGTGGAGCGTAATATCAAAAGCCCCTCAACGCCATATGGATCCACAAAGCCCACATAGGTTATCTTGGTCTCAGCATAGTCCGAGTCTTGAGGCTCGTCAATCTTCATAAATAGAATATGCAATTACCCAAGATAAACACTTGGGAGAAAATCTGAGATAGAATTTAATGTCAGGGCTAAGACTTTTCACAAGTGGAAAAGCAGAAAACATTGGGACGTTCTCATCGTGCGCTCATACTAGTTGGTTTTCTGGCCATCGTTGTATCATTTTTGGCATATGCAAAAAATGACAACTTGATAATCACCCCATCTGCAATGCCTGCGTTACAGAGACTTGCAGTTGCAACATATCTTGTTCTGTTTGCATCTTTTGGATCAATTGGTTGGGGACTGTACAAGATGTACAAGGCAAAGATTGCACATGCAGACTCGACCATTTCATCAATCATTGCAAATGCAATACACAACAAGAGATCAAAACAGATTTTTATCATCAGTGCAATAGGATATGGAATATTTTTTGCATTTACTGCAGGAATAATAATTTACAAGCCTGACATCAATGCAACAGATTATGGATTTCCAAAACCTCCACACATAGAGCTCTCACCATGCTGTGATCTTCCAGGATACATGCCAATGATTTTTGCATTTTTCACAGAACACATAGGACTGCAAATAATTCCATTGAATCTGCTATTACTGGTTACAGTGTCATTTTTGGTTGGCCTAAATTTTGCAACATCTTCAACCGTATTTTCAATTGCAAAAAGCGGAGGAAAACTTGGTGCGTTTGGTGCAGTGACTGGTCTTTTTGTTGGATGCCCCACATGCGCAGGTACTGTTTTTACCATGCTCTTTGGCTTTGGCGCAGGTGCTACGACATTCACACTATTTCTGACAAGCTTTGAGGCCCAGATTCAGACAATATTTATCGCATTATCAATTCCAGTTCTTCTTGTAACGCCAATCATAATGGCCAAGAAGATAAGGTCGCAGAATGAAAGCTGTGCAGTAGAGCCTAAGCAATAGTCTTTGTTACACGGGGTCTTTTCCAGTCCCCAATGTCATAGCCATCTTGTCTGAGATATTTTAGTGTGAGTTTGTATACTAACTCATCATGTCCTGCAGTTTCCAGAATAGAATCCCAGCCCACCTGACCTTCATGATTAATCTTTTCTTCTAGTTGAGCAGACAGAG
>JABDBR010000056.1 GCA_013288545.1 Nitrososphaerota archaeon
CCTCCTGAGACATGAGCTGTGGTAAGAACGTTTCCTGTCGAGTCAACAATGTCTGCTCTTGCTGCATTGCTTGGATTGTTGGTTACCTTGATTGTTTCACCTGACGATACGTAATAGTCTTGGAATGTGCCTGATAGAAGCTGACCCGAATATGATGTCTCTGGTTCAAGATATGTGTTATACGGTGCGGGCATTTGCAGGTTTAGGTTATTCTTGGTATATACCATTATGCCATCAAGGTATATCTTGAGATAGTTCTGACCATTTGTTATTATGGTGCAATCTCTTGTCAGTGGTTGGTTAGCAGAGTTGTCCATCCATAGGACTGTAAACTTGGTAGCTTGGGTGGTTGTACCAAGAGTATTAATGACTGCCCATGAAGTTGCCTGGGTATTTGTAAGTGCTACACATGTAACATAATTTATCTTTCCATTTGATGTTTGCACATATATTCCGTTTTCATAACTCTGACTTGGTACAGTTCTGACTGGAGTAGTTATTACAGAGTGGAATAGAACCGCATTGGTGTTTGGACTCTCGGCAAAATATCCTGCCCATGTACCACTTGATGGTGCTTGGACTCCGATGTGAAGACCTTGTGTATCTCTTGAAAAACTATATGGAGCTTTTTCTGCAGGAGCGTCTCCAGCATATGCCCAATATCCAGAACTTGTCTGGAGTTGCTGCTGCGTCATGGTTTCATTAGTCAATGAATCGGACGCTATCAAACCTGACTGAACCTGTGAGATTGAACCACTACTTGTAATGGTACCAGTAGTTGCAGAAGCTGTATTTGATGGAGAGCTTGTTCCTACTGAATTTATTGCAGATACGCGATAAGTGTATGACGTGTTTGCAGTAAGGTCCATGTCTGAAAATGCTGTAGATGTGGATGCAGTGTTTGTAACAAGTGTTGACCAAGTAGATCCTGCATTTGTTGATCTCTCTATCATGTATCCGGTGATTGCTGATCCTCCATTATTTGTTGGAGCATTCCAGCTAAGATTAATCTGTGATGATGATACTGCAACTGCAGAAAGATTTGTTGGGGGTTGTGGTGCAGTGGCTATAGTACTACCTGTGGAGAAATATGCTGTCAAGGTAACAGGCTGTGTTGGTGTTATTGTTCTGTACGGATTGGTGCTCCCATCATCCCAGTGATCAAATACAATATTTTGCCAATTGGATATGTAGACAATGTATTGGGTTCCAGCGGTTACAGAATATGTGTTTGTGGTATAGCCCGTTGCCAAGGTGCTACCGCTTGAAGAATGCAATTCATTCCACATGCCTGTGATAGAATTTCCTGCTAAATCCTTTGATTGTACAGTTATAGTTGTTGAAGTGGTGGTCGTGGCAGTTTTTGTAGGTCCGCTTGGATCAAACAAGAACCTCATCGATACTCCATTGATAGAAGTAGTTATGGTTCCGTTGCCAAATGCCTGAACTCCGTCAATTGTAGTTGATGCATCTATAGATGTCGTACTATTAGGCAGAGCGACCCCTGTAGGATTTCCACTAGATATAGAGCCGCCCGTTGTGGTTACATTGGTAAAAGCCGTTGCACTTGTAGTGTTGGATGTAGTACTAGAACTAAGTGAAGTATCTGGTGATGAGATCAGGCTAGAAGTCAGTGCACTTGCAGGAGAAATGTTTGCTATTGGAAGTAACATGATAGAGAAAATTATTGTGCCAAGGATGGAACGTAATTTCTTTTTTGAGTGCATTTATCTAATATGAAACTACATTACATATCTGAATATGCCATAATTGTTCTGTAAGATAGATATCACAGATGAATCCAGTATTTTCTTTATATTTTTCTAAATAATTGGGACAAGTCCTGATGTAAATTAAAAAAATAAAAAAAGGAGTTTCTGTTTTGTGTAGTTTATCTTCTACTTGTTTCAGAAAATATCTTTTGCAACTTTGATTCAAGCTCTTTTTTGGCCTCTGACTGTACTAGTGTTGATTGCCAGACTTTGGCTGCCGTTTCGATCATTGCATCAGCCGCCTTGTCAAGTGAAGGACCAAATGTGGAATCGATTCTCTTTTTGAGTCGCTCTACATGTGCTTGATACAGTGCATCATGAAACGCCTTATGCAGTAGTTCCATTGATTGTCTTATAGGATCAACTGTTCCACAACCGCAGTCACTACATTCCATTTCAGATGTACATGAGCATGTTGCACCATCTTCTGTATTGCATGTTCCTGATTTGCATTCCATATTACTTTCTTATAGTGACTATAGAAAGGTAAGTATATAAACCGGAAAGTGACGAAATAGAAAGTAAGTGAGATTTTAGTAAGTTGATGCCACAAGAACTCAAAGACATGTCAGATCAAATAAAGTGCTGTCCGGTAGACAACACATTCAGACTTGTTGGTAAAAAATTCACTATACACATACTTCGTAACATGCTGATCTTGAATCAGACAAGATTTAATCAATTTCTAGAATCAGTGGAGGGCATAAACCCAAAGACGCTTTCTGTACGATTGCGAGAGATGGAAAAAAGCGGTTTGATAAAAAGACAAGTGTATGCTCAAACTCCAATCAAGATCGAGTACACTGTCACCGAAAAAGGAAAGGAACTAAAATCAATCATAATGCAG
>JABDBR010000057.1 GCA_013288545.1 Nitrososphaerota archaeon
TGTAGAATTGAATCGTGCAGATTTCATTGCAGTCAAGAGTTGTGAAGGTGCAAGCTGTACCGTAGTAAACAATGCAGTTGTACTACCTTGATTGAGTAAATTACCCACAAGATTAGAAATTCCGCCCGAAGAACTTGTAGTTAGACCATAAATTTGGAGCTTGATGTTCCCAACTACAAAAGTTCCCAGTGTAAGAGAGTTTGTTTGTGATTGTCCTTTTGATACATAGTTTGCAGTCAATGTAAAAGAAGTTGGACTATTGATCAGAGTATTTGCTGCATATACCTTGGTTGTGAGTATTTGTCTGTCTCCCGGTTCTAGATCCGGTATTGTCCAAGTAGATGCACCAACTACAGAAACCGAAGTTGATTGTGGTACAAGTGAGATTAGAATATTTGACATTGGGTAAGTACTGTTATTTGCAACAGCAAAATCAAGATCATCTAATGCGGCTGCAGTAATCACAGGAGTTGATGCATTTCCAAGATATGACAAGCTAAGAGATTGTGGGGGATTTGGTTCGATAACAAGTCCGGTGCTAACAGAATCAGTTGAAAGTTTACCCCAAGCGTTTTGATAATTTATTTGAAGTTGTACTTCTTGAGTGGTACCAGCTGTAGCAGTACTTGGGTAGACTACTGTACTTATCACAGCTTTTGCTTTTGCAGGTATAGTACCCAAGTTGAAAGTATTAGGCCCCAGATTGACAATTTGTGTTGTAGCAGATTGTAATACAAGAGATCCTCCACTGCCGCTACTGCCCGTTCCTCCTTTGGAACTTCCAAGATTGACAATTGTTGCCACCACTCCTGTTGCATCAGCAGAACCCTTGTTTTCAATTGTTATCGAAATAGGATTCTTAGTTTGAGGGGTAAGATCGGAGGTAGCAGTAGATGCATCCAATATTACTTTTCCTGGAAGAACAAATGGTACATTAAGCAATGCAGAAGTACATTGCTGTCCCACCACACCTACTTGAACATAATTTGCAACAACTGTTGTTGCAAATGTACCTACTTTTGCTGTTGGTAGTACATTTATGTTAAAATACATAGTAAATGACGCTCCAGTTGCCACAGTACCGTAATAGTTTCCTACAGCAGGATTACTTGCAACTCTTGCAGCTTGATTGAAATGCTGGAGCAATTGAGGATTTGCGCTCTCACCAGTAGGCGAGAATCCTGATGGTAGATTAAGAAAAGCAGTAACAGAAGTTATTGGAAAAGCTGAATTTCTATTGTTAAAGACCACTGCAAAGACAGATGGTCCTTCTCCTGGACCTATTTCTTTTTTCACAGGATTACTTGTAACATCAGAGGCAGAGGAGGTCCCTTGATCAACCCAATACGAGTCAACCACTACAGGACCGGCATAAGTGGCATCAAGAATAGTAGTAAGAGGTGCAAAACAATCTTGTGTCTGTACCTGACCGTATGCAGTCAAAGTTGAAAGTGTGGTAGGTACAAATAACATTACAATTAAAATTGAAATTGAAATTTTTACGGCAAGTCTTCTTCCAAAAAATCTTTTAACAGATATTCTAGTTGATGACATCTTTTTCTATCCTCCCATCTCTTAGTAATATTGATCTATCGGTAGATTCTGCAAGTTCTGGATTGTGTGTAACCATAATTATTGTACGTTTGAATTTATGCGAAAGCATCTTTAGCATGTCAAATACATCATCGCCTGTTTTTGTATCCAAGTTACCAGTAGGCTCATCAGCCAAAATTATAGACGGGTTGTTTATCAAGGAGCGAGCAATTGCAACTCGTTGTTGCTGTCCACCACTGAGGTTTACAGGCTTTTGATCTTTCTTGTCAGCAATACCAAGAGCCTCCAAGATCTTCATAGAGCGAAAGTTTACGTCATCATTTGACATGCCAGCAATTATTCCAGGCAATTTTACATTTTTTTGTACAGTTGTTCTATTAATCAAATTAAATGACTGGAAGATAAATCCAATACGCCCGTTTCGCATTGTAGCAATTTCAGAGTCATTAAGTGAGAATATGTCTATTCCATCGATGTAGATTTTTCCGCTTGTTGGCCTATCAAGTGCGCCAACCATATTTAGAACAGTGGACTTTCCACTTCCTGATGGGCCTACAACTGACACGAATTCACCCTTTTTGATGGCAAAACTAACCTTATCCAAAGCAACAACCCTTCCTGCAGCAGAATCATAAATTTTTGAGAGATTCTCCACCCTCAAGGCAAAGGAGCTATTCTCAACAATTTTATTTTTGTCACTTTCTTCTACTACCAATTTGTTTGTCATGTTTCTCAAAACTAATCCCCTTTTAGAATTCATCTATCTTACTTTCAGATGTATAAAAAAAGTCACTATGCGAATTACATAAAAAGAAAGTTGTCATTGGTTCTCTTGTCAATTTTTAGAATAAAACGATTATCAAACCTTGTTCATGAACATTGTTAGTGAAAGCATGGTTGACAGTTTTTGGTTCAAATGAGAAGATTGTATTTTATAGATCAGTACACCTTGAAGCATTCCTTGTGATAATATTTTGGAGGTCTTGCACCAATTCTCA